>JAAXHX010000293.1 GCA_012270635.1 Dehalococcoidia bacterium
GGGTCTCGCTTTCGGGGCCGTGCCCTCGGGAGGCGGACCCCCTGATGGCATATTGCCCTAGGTGTTTGACCCCGAAAGGTCGTCGCATGTCCTGACCACGGACGCAATTTAGGCAATATGGGCGGAATTCTACTCTTGGAAATCCCACCTTCCTAGCAAAGGCAAAATGCCGCTGCGCTAAGGAAAATGCCAATCCAGACATTGCCTTAAGGGCCCGAATGGCACATGTTGCCTTAAACGCCTTGGATTGCTATCATAGCCTCGATATACCGGTGTGCCGGACAAGGCATACGAGGGACAAACGGCATGGCTGGGGCAGACAACGGCAAAAGACGGCCACCCTATCCGCCTTACTCTCAGTGGCAACGACTGTTGGAGACGCTGAGGGAGGACTTTGCCCGGCAGCAGTTGCCGAGCCGCATAGACGCCAGCTATCTCAAGAAGTTGAAGGTCAACCCGTCGGCGGTGTCCAACCTGCAGTCGGCGCTGGCGTTTCTCGGCCTGGTGGATGCTCAGAGACATCCCACGGACGCCCTTAGGGAGCTGCTGTCTCGGGATGGCAATGAAGCGAAGGGAATGCTGCGAAGGATAGTGGAGAAGGCCTACAAGCCGGTGCTGGACGGCCTGCTGCCCCTCACCGCGACGCCCGACCACCTTGCTGAAAAGTTCAAGAGGGGCGGGGCCCAGGACGAGGTGGGGCGCAAGGGCATGACCTTCTACGTCCGCATTGCCAAAGATGCTGGCATAGCGCTATCGGCGCAGTTCAAAACGCGGGACAGGCAACCCGGGACCCGGACTCCCAGAAGGCGAACGCCCTCGCCCAATCTCCCTCCCACGATTGCACCGGTTCCCCGGGTCCCAGAGTCCGCCAGGGCGCAGACGGATACGTCCCACACCCCCGACATGATGACCCAGCTTTTGGCCAAGTTCCCGGACTTCGATCCCAACTGGAACGAGCAGCAGGTGCACCAGTGGCGCGGGAGCTTGGCGTTCCTCATGGCGGAGATGCGCAGCCACCCTCGCCCCCCGCAAGACGGCCCGTCTCAGTCTCCGTAGCCCGCTAGGGCTATGGAAGCACTCCGTCAAGCCCCTCTCCTTCCGGGAAACGGACTTTGCCCTTATCCATACCCGTTCCGGCTACGGGGTGTCGAAGCGGGGCGCCATCTTATTCCCAAGGGGCGCGTCGGCGCGATGCTATAATTCGAAGAGGGACCGCAGCTACTTGTAAAGGGAGTCATACACCCATGCTCAGAAACCAGTACAGTGTTGGTTTAGGGAGGGAACGGGCCAACGATATCTACACCGGGGCCATGTCCCGCATGTACGGGCTGGTGGCCCTGGGCATCATTACCACCGGGGCGGCGATGTGGGTCGGGGACAGGATAGGCCTCGGGGCCGTGATATTGAATATCGGGTGGCTGGGGTACCTGCTGGGCTTTGGCTTGATATTCGCCACGCTGATGGCGGCAAACGGCCTGGCGGTGAAAGGCCACTCGGGGCCCGCGACTGGCGTATACCTGCTGTTCACCGCCATGGAGGGGTTCTTCCTTTCGTGGATTCTCTCGGCTTTCACCAACGAAAGGATCGGCGTTGCGTTTCTGCTTACTGCGGCGCTGTTCGTGGGCATGAGCGCAGTGGGCATGACCATAAAGAGAGACCTGTCGAGACTTGGCCCGATGCTGATATTCGGCCTCCTGGGACTCATCGGCGTCAGCTTGGTCAACCTGCTCCTGCTTCAGTCCAGCATGCTGTTCCTGCTGATAAACCTACTCCTCCTGCCCCTGTTCCTGGCTTTGACCGTATGGCAGACGAGACAGATGAAGGCCCTGGCCCTGGAGGCGGCTGAGCAGGGAAACTACCAGGCGGCGACCCAGGTGGCGGTGATAGGAAGCATCGGCCTGTACGTGAACTTCCTCAACATCTTCATGATCATCCTGAACCTGATGGGCTTCGCTTCGGATGACTAGGCGGGGCTAGACCTCCCCTTTTCTCCAAACGAGTGGGAAGCGATAGGGCGTGAGCGCCATGCACTCACGCCCTATTGGCGTATTCGGGCCAGGGAGTTAGAGCCGGGCGGTCGAGCGGGGGACCAGCATCTTCATGCTATAGGGAGGATAGAGGGCGAGGGCGGTGCGCAGGTCGGCCCCGCAGCCGATGAGCATGGCGGCGTCGGGGGCGGATATGTCCAGGCGGTCCATGAGAAGATCGGCCATGGCGAGGGTGGCGGCGTGGGACGCCTCTTCCATGGTGTCGCCCCGACCGAAGGTGATCACGTGCTCGGGAGTGATTACCAGGGGGCCCTCGACCTTGATGTCCCGGGAGCGCGAGGCCCTCATGGTGATGTTGAGCGAGCCCTCGACGGCCGAACTGGTGGCCTCGCCTTCGCCCATAGCGAGGTGAGAATCCCCCATGGCCAGGAGCGCGCCTTCATGGAACACGGGGAGGTAAAGGGCCGAGCTCGCCGTCACATCGGTAATGCTGAGTAGACCGCCGAAGGGGCCGGTGGCGCTCATTCCCGCCTCTCCATCCTCGGGGGCGACGCCGATCAGGCCGAGCATGGGCCTGATCGGCGCCGACGTCCCGTTGGGGAAGACGGCGTCTTTGCCGGTAACGTCCACAACCTCCATCCGGAAGCCGGGGATTTGATCGCCCAGGGCGCCGTGACCCGGGAGGGCCAGTATGTAGGCACGGGGTTCGGCGGGGGCCATGGACAGGAACTCAACCTTGAGGGTGTCCCCGGCGTGTACTCCTTCGACGTGGATGGGGCCGTTCATGGACCTGACAACCTCGGACTTGGTGAAGTCGGGGTCCGTCCTGGAGACGTCCCGGAACCGGTCGGTGGTCGTTACGGAGAAGGTCTCCCCGTCCTCGACGCGCAGGTAGGGCGAGTCCTGAGCGGAGAACCTGTGGCAAACTTGGTCGGGGCGTAGCTGCTGCATGGCTGTTGCCTCCCTTATCGGCTGCCGCTCGATGGTACCACACGGGCCCTTCGCCCCGGGCCTGCTGGGGTAAAATGGCCCTGGACCAGGAAATCGCCGGACCAGACATCGCTATGAACAAGCCTCTGATTGGGATAGACATGGACGGGGTGATTTGCAGTCCCCCTTTTGGTCTGAACATACCCATAGCTCCCGGCCCATACGCGGGACGGCCATCCCCCTCGAAGAGAGCTGCCGCGCATTCCGGCATCCGGGTGACGGCGATGAAGCTGCTGTTGAGGCTCAAGTACTATGGCCGCAAACCCTTGCGGGAGGCTAGGGCGGGGATGGAATCGATAAGCGAGCACAGGACTCCGGTGCTGGTTACCAGCCGGAACGGGCTGGGGGCGGGGCTGATAGAGCGGTGGCTCAGCGTGCATGGACTTAGCGGGTTCTTCCGGGAGGTGCATTCCAACAGCCTCGGCCTCCCCTCCCCCGAGTTCAAGTGGCGAATGTGCTCGGAGCTCGGGATTGATGAATTCGTGGACGACGATGGCCGGGTGGCGGACCTGCTGTCTCGCAACGGGCTATCGAGGGTGTTCTTGCGGGACTGGCCCAGGAACCGGGGCTACGAGTACGGGGGGAACGTGGTGAGGGTTGGGCACCTTGGAGAGGTGGCCCGGCATTTGACGCCTTGATGATGTGGGAGGAGGGCCCCGATTTGGCCGGCAATAGACGATTGGGCAATCGGAAACTATAATGCGTCGGGGTCGGTGGGGCGGCGCGGCCCGACGGACCGGGTCCGAGTCCCGCTCATCTCCAATCTCAAGCAGAAGACATTCAGCATACTTCCTTGCGACCACTTCGAGAATTCTATCGCGGCAAGACGGCGTTGCTCACCGGCGGCACGGGCCTGCTGGGCAAGGTGCTTCTGGAGAGGATGCTCAGCCACCTCCCAGACATGGCGTCGGTCTACGTTCTCGTGAGGCCCAAGCCCCGACCCGGCGTCGCCCCCGTGTCCATAGACGCGAGGCTGAGGCAGGAGGTCTTCGATTCCCAGATCTTCGATCCTCTGAAGGAGAGGCTCGGGGGGGAGTTTGACACGCTTTTCGACAGCAAAGTCCACGCCGTTGCTGGGGATGTAGCCCTGGACCGGCTGGGGCTGGACCCAGGAGACTACCAGCGACTCCAGGGTGAAGTCGACATAATCATCAACTGCGCCGCCGTGGTCTCCTTCGATGCGCCCCTGGACAGGGCGGTTGGCCTGAATACCCTCGGCCCTCGTCGAATGGTCGAGTTTGCCCGAGGGTGCAAAGACCCGTTTTTCGCCCAGGTCTCCACCTGCTACGTGAACGCCACCCGCAAAGGCCCCATCCCCGAGCAGCTGCCCGACCCCACCCGTTCCGTCGGGCACGTCAGAGGGCTTCCCCAACCCGACTACGACGTGGAGAGTGAGCTGGAGGCTATTCTGGCGAAGGCAAAATCCGTCAGGGGGACTAAGCCCTCGGTGAGCCGGGCCGAGGCTGAACGGCTGGACCGGGAGATGAGCAAGATCGGCATGGCATGGGCCCACAGGAGAGGGTGGCAGGATGTCTACACCTTCTCCAAGGCCATGGGGGAGCAGATGTTCGTGCGGAACATCGGTGGGGTGAAGGGCGCGATCATCCGGCCTGCCATCATAGAAGGCGCCTGGAAGGCCCCGGTGCCCGGCTGGCTCAACGGGTTCCGAATGCTGGACCCGCTGATCGTGGCTTATGGCCGGGGGCGCATGATCGACTTTCCCGGCAAGCGGGACGGCATACTGGACATCATCCCCGTCGACATGGTGGCCAACGCCATATTGGCGATAATCGCACGGGCCTGGGAGTCCGGGTCGCCGGAGGTGTACCAGATCGCCTCGGGGATGGAGAACCCGATAACGCTGGAGGGGTTCGCGGACCAGGTGGACGAATATTTCCAGAACAACCCGTTCCCGACCTCCGGGGAGGAGAACGGGAAGACTAGGAAGCTGACCAAGCCGACCTTCCCTCCCACGCCCAAGTTCCTCCGCCGGATTCGCTCGCGGTACATGCTGCCTCTTCAGCTTGTCCTCACTATGACGGCGCCCCTGTCCTTTGCCCCGGGAATGCGGCGGGTCCGCAGCAAATTGAAGTCCAGGATGTTCTCGCTGGAGCGGTTGTACCAATACGGCAGGTTGTACGGGCCGTACGCGGAGGCGGAATGCAAGTTCCTCACCGGCAACACCCGCAGCGTGATGGAGGCGCTCCACCAGGGGGATAGAGAGGACTTCGACTTCGACATCGGCAGCCTGGACTGGAGGGCATACCTGCAGGAAGCGCACATACCGGGGGTGAAGAGATACCTACTGGGCATGGACCCCGAAGCCCCGGGCCCCGATCCCCAAGTCCCCCAGACCGCTGTTGGGTCCGAGGCGGAACAGTGGATGCGGATTCCCCTGTTGCTCAGGGTGTGCGGGAAGATGCTGTTCCTGCCAATGACCTGGACCCTCAGGTGGTGGACGGGGTTCCGGTGCGAGGGGCTGGAAAACGTTCCGGCCTCGGGGCCGTTTATCATCGCGGCCAACCACAACAGCCACATGGACACGCCGGTCATCTTTCACGCCCTGGGGCAAAAGTCCACGAATTTGCACCCGGTTGCCGCCAAGGACTATTTCTTCGAAAACAGGCTGATGGCCAAGATGGTCCGAGCCCTGTTTACTGCAATACCGTTCGACAGGCAGTCCACGGCCAGGGAGGAGTTGGGGCTGGCCCTGGCGGTGCTGGACAAGGGGCACTCCCTGGTCTTCTATCCCGAGGGAAGCAGGGGTAAGCCCGGACAGATGCAGCCCTTCAAGAGCGGCATAGGGTTCCTGGCCCTGATTTCCGAGGCCCCCGTCATACCCACCCTCATCCGGGGCTCCCACAAGGCCATGCCCAAGGGTTCCAGACTCATCAAGCGGGAACCCGTGACGATACGTTTCGGCAAGCCCATTTCCGTCGCCGGCAGGGCGAACGGCGCCGATGCAAAGGGCATGAGTGAATTGAGCCGGCAGGTGAGCGGTGAAGTGCAAGCGGCGGTCGAGGCGCTAGATGGGCCGGCCTGACGCCTGGGCCGCAGCGTTCTTCGACGTAGACAGGACCACCGCCTCCTCCAACCTGTTGGACGCTTACCTGGACTATGCCCTGGAAGGCAAGAAGCTCCTAGGCAGGGGCATCTGGCTCGGCACATTCGTCCCCAAGCTGCCCCTCTACGCGCTGCTGGACTGGACCGACCGGGTCCGGTTCATCAGGGGCTTCTTCAGGAACTACCGGGGCATGACCCTGGAGGACCTGGAAAGCTGGGCCAACAGGAAGAGCGGCGACTACTGGCGCCGAAGGCTGTTTGGAGAGGCCAGGGCCGCTGTGGAGTGGCACAGGGAGAGGGGACATAAAATCGTGCTCCTGACGGGCGGCCTGATGGAGATGGTCCGACCGCTGGGAGACCTGCTCGAAGTCGACGAGGTGATGGCGTCCCGGGGCAAGGTGACCGCGGGGCGGTTTACGGGGGAGATGGAGTCGGAGCCGTTGAGCGGGCCTGGGAAAGCGAAGGCGGCGAGGTTTTGGGCCGATGGGTCGGGGGTGGACTTGTCGGAGTCCTACGCCTACGCGGACGACATGTCGGACCTCCCTCTCCTGGAACTGGTCGGGCATCCCGTTGTGGTGAACCCGGAGCGCAGATTGGAAAAGCTGGCCCGGGCCAAGGGGTGGCCGGTCCGGCGGTGGACGCTGAAGGGTGAGACAGCTCCTTCACCCTAGCCTATTCCAACCGAGGAAAGTAGGATTGGTGGGGAAGAGGCCAAATTGTTGTGAAGGCTTTAGTTGTTTCCAGGAGCGTGCCCCGGTACCTGGTTACCAGGGCTCTTTCGGCGCGGTTCCCACGGCTGGCCATGGGCCCCACGAGCATGCTGGGGCTGAAGAACGTCCCGGAGCCCGAGCTGCCCGGCCCCGATTGGGTCAAGCTGCGCACCATCATGAGCGGGATCTGCGGGTCGGACCTGGCGGTGGTCAGATGCAAGGGGAGCCTGTACCTATCGGGTTTCACGTCCTTTCCTTTCGTGCCGGGGCACGAGGTAGTGGGAGAAATAATTGAGGCAGGGCCGGGGGTGGAAGGGTTCGGGGAGGGGGACCGGGTGAGCATAGAGCCGGCCCTGGGATGCATGGTGAGAGGGATCCCGACGATGTGCTCCGCCTGCGCCGAGGGCCGGTACGCCAACTGCCTGCGCACCATGGAGGGAGTGGTGTCGGCGGGGCTGCAGACCGGGTATTGCCGCAGCCTGCCGGGAGGCTGGGGCGAGCGGTTAGTGGCCCACGCGTCCCAGCTTCACCGAGTCCCCCAATACTTTACGGACGAAGCTGCAACGCTCCTGGAGCCGCTGTCCTGTGCGATACACGGGGCGCTCAGGGCGAGGTTGGAGGGGCCGGGGCCCGTGCTCGTAATCGGGTGTGGGGTGGTGGGACTCCTGACCATCCTGGCCCTGCGGGCGCTCCACCCGGAATGCCGGGTAGTGGCGATGGCCAAATACGAATCGCAGAAGCGGTTGGCCCAGGAACTGGGCGCCGACGAGGTGTGTGGGGCGGGTGTCATGGGATATGGGCAGTTAGCGGAGGAGGTCGGGGCGAAAATACTGCCTGTGATAAGGGAGAAACCGGCGGTAGTGGGCGGATTTCCCTCGGTCTTCGAGTGCGTGGGTACGTCGGCGGCGCTGGATGATGCGGTGAGGTGGGCCTCGGAGGACGGAACGGTAGTGGCCCTGGGTATGCCGTCGGATGCAAAGGCCGACCTGACGCCCCTGTGGCACCAACAAGTGCACCTGACGGGGGCCTACGCATACGGCATGGAGCGCACCGGCAAGGGGCCGGTAAAGACGTTCGAGCTTGCCCTGGGCCTCATGGAGGACGAGGAGTTCCGGGCCCGGGCCGTGAAGCTCGTGAGCCACAGGTTTCCGATCCAGCAATACCGGAAAGCGATCGTGACGGCGGGTCGGGCGGGGAGGCTGGGGGGCGCAAAGGTCGTGTTCGCCTTTCCCCGCTGACGGGGGCTTGCTACACTAACCCCGAGACTCTCGTACCAAGGGGAGGGAATTGGAAATAGACAAGAGCGCCCTGGTCAAAAGGGTGGAGAAGCGGGGCCAGCGGTTCCTCCTTCATCATGGGGAGTCGTTCCGGTTCGAGGAATTGCCCGTGGGGAGCCGAGTCATCTATCCCCCGCCCGCCCTCCCCCCGATTAAAGATGTCGACGGGGCCATCCTCGGCGC
>JAAXHX010000294.1 GCA_012270635.1 Dehalococcoidia bacterium
GAGCGCACCAGCTGGCTGACCACTACCCGCTCCGCTCCATTGATGATGAAGGTGCCCTGGGAGGTCATCAGGGGGATGTCCCCCATGAAGAGCTCCTGCTCTATCCTTTCGCCGTCCTTCTGCTTGTTGACCAGCTCCACCTTCACGTACAGGGGAGCGGAGTAGGTCGCGTCCCGCAGCCGGCACTCACCTTCGTCGTGTTTCGGGAAGTGCTTCTTATGGCATTCCGGGTTGCCGAGGGGACAGGGGAAGGGGACGCCATCGGCGTCCTGGTCCTTGGTCGGGTCCCGGAACTCGTAGTCCAGGAAGTGCAGGTCGAATCTCCCGCCCGCGTAATCGGATATGGGCGAGACCTTTTCGAAGAGCTCCTTGAGTCCTTCCTTTCGGAACCATTCGTAGGAGTCCAGCTGGAGCAGGATGAGGCTGGGTATCTCCAGGACTTCGGGGAGCTTGGCGAAGGAGACTCGGCTGCGGTTTACGGCTTCGGGCGCGGAAAGAGTCGACACCATGGCGGCTAGGACCTCCAGGACAAGAGGGTAGTAATGCCTATACCTGTGCTAGGTGAGGTGCGGGTGCAAATGGTCAGCTTGGGGGGCTGAGCTAAAAGAGGGAATCGGGCCCGCGCAGTACTGCATTCGACCTGCCATGTTAGCACCACTAAAACACATTGTCAATAGCCCGCAAAACACAGGCCGCAACAATGCGGAGAGATGCCGCAAGTTGACACGCGCGCTCCTTGATGTTAGGATTTTTCGGCCCCTTGTGCCTAGGTAAGGGGGGGTTTTGTGCGATGGCGGGTCCGAGGCAAGTCCGGCTTCGTGCGCGCAAGGAACCTGAAGGGAAGAAATAGACCTCCGGACACCCGGCCGCATGCTTTCCGGGGCCCGCAAACGCCCCGACTCCTAAGCTTGGTCGGCTAGACGGGAGAGAGGCAATTGGAGACAAGAGACTTTGTAGTCCGCTTCGCCGGTGAGGGCGGACAGGGAGTCGTCACGGCCGCAGCGGCCTTGGCGCAGGCGGCGGCCCAGGTGGGTTACCACGTCCTTACGTTCTCGACTTTTCCATCCCAAATCCGGGGCGGCCCCACGTGGACCCAGGTGCGGGTGGCAACGTCCCCCATCCTCAGCTCGGGGGACGATCTCAACGTCCTGGTAGCCTTCAACCAGGAGGCTTACGACACCCACCGGGAAGAGGTGAGGGACGACGGCGTAGTCATCTACAACACCGGCGATTTCCAGCTCGAGGAAGACGACCAAAGCGTCGGGCTGCCCTTCGAGGAGCTGGCCCGTTCCACGGGCAACCTGCGGGCCGCCAACTTCGTGGTCGTGGGAGCCCTCGCCCACCTGGTCGACATGCCCCACGAATATCTCGCGGAGTTCAACCGCAAGCGCTATACCCGGGGGCGTCCCAACGACGAGCAGATCATCGAGTCCAACAACAAGGCCCTGCTGCTGGGCAGGGAAGGAGCGGCAAAGAGCGGGTTCAGCCTCGGGACCCTCGCCCCCGCCACCAAGACCGAGGGCGAGCAGGTCCTAATCAACGGCAACCAGGCCCTCTCCATGGGCGCCATCGCCGCAGGGCTCGACTGTTTCATTGGCTATCCAATCTCTCCCGCCACTTCGATCCTGGTGTTCATGGAGAACAACCTGATAGGAGAAGGCAAGTTCGCATACCAGGCCAGCTCCGAAATCGAATCGATAAATGCAATAGTTGGCGCGGGTTACGCCGGCAAGAAGTCCATGACCTCCACCGCCGGGCCCGGGTTCAGCCTCATGGGCGAGGGCCTCGGGTTTGCGTGGATGGCGGAGATTCCCTGCGTGGTGGTGGACGTCCAAAGGGGAGGCCCGGCCACCGGGCTCCCTACCAAGACCGAACAGTCCGACCTCCTGGCCGCCCT
>JAAXHX010000295.1 GCA_012270635.1 Dehalococcoidia bacterium
ATGCCGCTCTGCCTGGAGCCGGGGGCCGGGTTCCCCAGATACCCAAGGGGGGCCGCAGGGGCCTCCACGGAGGACGGGGGCGGTGGAGGCCTGCTGACCGGGGGCGGTTGAGGCCGCGGCGGCCGCGGCGAGGGGGGCGGTGAGGATGGCGGTCGTGAGGGGGGTGGTGATGGTGGCAGGTCGTCATCACGGATGGTCAGGGTCACGCTCGCTGGATCCGCTACGCCCTGACCGCTGGTGACCGTGCCGGCGATGAGCACCCGTTTGTCCGGGGCGTCCACGGCGTTGTTGACGGCCGTAATGGTCACGGTCCCGGTGCTGGTAGTCTGCCCCGCAGCGATAGTCAGCGTCGTGTTCGGGCTCAGCCTGAAGTCGTTCGCCGTCCCAGGAGAGACTGCCTTCGCCGAGACCTCCACTGTCGTCTCGACACGCCACGGATGGCTCAGGGTCACCCTTACGGTGCTCTGCCCGCCGTTCTCGTTGATCCGAGCCAGGGACAGTCTGAGTACCGCTGTCGGCGGAGTATCGTCATCCTCGCTCCGGAGCGTGACCGAGGTCGGGCCCGTCACGCCGACGGGGTTGGTCACCTCTCCACTCACGATCACTTCCTTGAATTCCGGCCCCTCTACGTCGTTGTCCTGGGCCGTGATGGTCACGGTCCCGGTGCTGGTGGTCTGCCCCGCGGCGATGGTTAGCGTCGTGTTCTCGCTCAGGGCGAAGTCGTCTGCTCCAGCCGGAGGGAGCGGCGAGGCTGTCACGCTGATGGTGACCGCGGCGCTGGAGGGGTCGCTCAAGCGGGCCGTCACCCTGGTGGACTCGCCCTCCTCTATGGAGGCGTTCTCCAGATGCAGCGTAAGCTCTGGACAGGTGACCTCGGAGAACACCCCTGGGGTAGGGTCGTTGACTTCTATGGTGCCTGCTCGGACTATCACCGTCCGATACTCCTGATAGCGGCTCCCTGTCCCCTGATAGGGCCCCATGGACAGGACCTCTAACTGCTCCGTCAGGCCCTCGTTGACGAGAAAGTCGGGATGAATGTCGCCCAACTGCGTGCTGAAAGTGTAGAGCTCTGTCAACTGCGACAAGTCTGAAAAAATACCCGGAGGCAGACAGGTCAAGGCCGTGTTCGCGTTCAGTCGCAGGGTTTGCAGCTCTGTCAGCCCATCGAACAGGGCTTTGTCTAGCGTAACCAGGTTGTTGCCTCCCAGATGCAGATGTTGCAGCTTGGTGAGGTCGGCGAACAGGTCTGCGGGGAGCGTGGTGAAGTGATTGTAACTCAGGTTCAGACGTCGCAGCTTGGTGAGGTCGGCGAACGGGTCTGCGGGGAGCGTGAGCAGGCTATTGGAATTCAGATACAGGGTATGCAGGTTGGTGAGGTCGGCGAACACGCCTTCGGGGAGCGTGAGCAGGTTATTGGAATACAGGTTCAGGGTATGCAGGTTGGTGAGGCCGGCGAACACGCCTTCGGGGAGCGTGAGCAGGTCGTTGAAACCCAGATACAGGGTATGCATGGCAGTGAGACCGGCAAAGTCTCCCGGTCGCAGCGCTGTCAGGCCCCTTTGAGGGGCGGTCAGGCCCGGGAGGGCTGCAAGATGCGCGTCCGTCACATCCGCACAGGAGGTGACGGTCGGGTTTTCTCGTTGGACCGCTTCGAGGATCACGTCGACGACCTTCTGCGTCCGGCCCTGGAGGGGGCTATTGCCGCAGGTCGCTACGGTCGATTCCTCGCAGGTGCCCTTGGAGAAGACCCCTGGGGTGGGGTCGTTGACGAACAGGACACCGGAGGGCGCCAGCACCGCCTGATAATCGGCATACCGTCCTCCCCCACTCATCATTTCATTGGTGCCCATCCACAGGACACTTAAATTCGTCAATCCCTCGTCAACAAGGAACTGAGGGTCCATATCACCCAGCCGCGTCCAATGCGTGTACAGGGTGGTCAAGCTCGACAATCCGGAAAAACTGCCCGTGTGCAGACAGGCCAACGATCCGTTAAAGGACAGGTCCAAGGTTTGCAGGTTGGCAAGGTTGGCGAACAGGGCTTTGTCCAACGTGACCAGGGCATTTGCAGCCAGGTCCAACTCTTGCAGGTTGGCGAGGTTGGCGAACAGGGCTTTGTCCAATATGACCAGCTCGTTGAAATCCAGGCCCAACTCTTGCAGGCTGGTGAGGTCGGCGAACAGGGCTTTGTCCAACGTGACCAGACTATTGGCGCGCAGGCTCAACTCTTGCAGGTTGGTGAGGCCGGCGAACAGGGCTTTGTCCAACGTGACCAACTCGTTGAAACCCAGTCTCAACTCTTGCAGATTGGTGAGGTCGGCGAACAGGGCTTTGTCCAACGTGACCAGACTATTGGCGCGCAGGTCCAACTCTTGCAGGTTGGTGAGGCCGGCGAACAGGGCTTTGTCCAACGTGACCAACTCGTTGAAATCCAGGTCCAACTTTTGCAGGTTGGTGAGGCCGGCGAACAGGGTTGCGGGCAGGGCGTCCAGGAAGTTGGAAGTCAGCTTCAACTTTTGCAGCTTGGCAAGGTCGGCGAACAG
>JAAXHX010000296.1 GCA_012270635.1 Dehalococcoidia bacterium
GAGGGGGACCGGATCGTCTCCGACGGCACGACCATCCTCGGGGGGGACTGCAAGGCGGGGGTGGCGGCGATACTGGAGGGCCTGGAATCGGCGCTGGAGGAGGGCCTGCCGCGGCGGGCCGTCCAACTGGCATTCACCAGGGGAGAGGAGATAGGGTTGGTCGGGGCGCGTAACATGGACTACTCCATGATCACCGCCAACGAAGCCGTGGTGTTCGATGGCAACGGGCCGGTCAATAAACTGACGGCCTCCAGCCCGACCTACGTGAGCTTCGAAGTGAAGGTCACCGGGAGGTCGGCGCACGCGGGGGTAGAGCCGGAGAAGGGACTCTCGGCGATCAAAATCGCGGCGGAGATCATCAGCGAGCTTCCCCAGGGCAGGCTCGACGATGAGACAACGTTCAACGTCGGGACGATATCCGGGGGGAGCGTCAGAAACGCCGTCCCCGAGCAGGCAAACTTCACGGGGGAGTTCCGAAGCGTAAACCTGGAAACCCTGGACCTGCTACAACTGCAGGCGCGGGGCATCTTCGACCAGGTGCGGGACAGGTACAAGGACGCAATCATCGAGGATGGCTTCACGGTGGAGTTCAACACCTATACCGTCAGGCCCGGCGAGAAGATGCTGGAGATGGCGAAGCGGACCCTGGACTCGATGGGGCTTGCCCTGCGGCTGGAACCATCGGGGGGAGGGACGGACGCCAACGTGATGCGAGAGCGGGGCATCGAGTGCATAGTGGTCGGGATGGCGACGAACGAGATGCACACAGTGAGGGAATTCGTCGTGATCCCGGACCTGGTCAATGCGGCAACGTTCTGCCGGAAGGTGATAGCGAAGCAGGGTTAGGGAACGGACCATCACCGCCATGAGGATGGAAGGCAAGATAGCGATAGTGACGGGAGGGGCAGGGGGCATAGGGTCCGCCATCTGCCGTCTCTTTGCGGCGGAGGGGGCTAAAGTGGCCGTCGCCGACATAGACCCGGAGGGAGGGGCAAGCGTCGTCAATGAGATTGCCAAGGCAGGCGGCGAGGCCTTATTCGTGGAGCTGGACGTCACCAGGGAGGAGGACTGGGAGCGGGCCGTATCGATC
This sequence comes from Dehalococcoidia bacterium, assembly GCA_012270635.1. The sequence continues at coordinate 1,091 of JAAXHX010000296.1, forward strand.
ACGGTGGACCGGTTCGGCGGGCTGAACGTCCTGGTGAACAACGCGGGCGCCTACAGCCCGGAGCTTGTGGCGGACACGCCCCTGGAGACGTGGGAGCGGATCATGGCGGTAAACGCCACGGGGACATTCCTGGGGAGCAAGCACGCCATCCCGGAGATGAAGAAGTCGGGTGGGGGTTCCATAGTCAACATGTCGTCGGGGGCGGGGATAGTGGGCAATGCGGACGGCACGGCATACGGCCCGGCCAAGGGCGCAGTGAAGATCCTGACCAAGACGACGGCCCACCAGTATGCCCGGGAGGGCATACGCGCCAACTCCATACACCCCGGCCCGATAGATACGCCTATGCTCCACGCCCAGACCCGAGAGGCCGCCGAACGGGGCGATCCCGTGGCCGACATACCCATGGGCCGCATCGGAACGCCGGAGGAGATTGCATTCGGGGCGCTGTACCTGGCCTCGGACGAGTCTTCCTACGTTACGGGGGTCGAACTGCCCATAGACGGGGGCCGGGTGAACGTCTAGTAGCCCAACCACCGACTCGGGGCTATAATCGAAACCAGAGTAAGCCCGGGGGACTCGGGCTTCAGGAGAGAGGGATAATGGCCGACTACAAGATCATATCCGGGGACTCGCACGTCACCGATCCCGCGGACCTATGGACGAGCAGGCTGCCGAGGGAGTTCCGGGACCGGGCCCCGAGGATAGTGAAGGACCCTCCCGGCGAAAAGGGCGACCGGTGGGTCTGCGAAGACCTGCCAACGGTCACCGCATCCATGGCCTTCTTTGCGGGAGCGAGCCGGGAGAGCTATTCCGAGTTCGAGTCGCACATCGAGGAGGTGTCCTATCGGGACGGGCGTCGCGGGGGCTACGACCCTGCGGCCCGGCTGGAGGACATGAAGATCGATGGGACGGAGGCCGAGGTGCTGTACCCGTCCTACGCCCTCACCCTTTACCGGCTATCGGACCCACCCTTCCAGCGGGCCCTGTTCTCCGTCTACAACGACTGGCTGGCCGAGTTCTGCTCCCACGCCCCGGACCTCCTTCTAGGCATAGGCTTGGTCTCCACGTACGACGTAGACCTGGCCTTGGCAGAGCTGGAACGGTGTGCGGCGATGGGGCTGCGGGGTGTGTTGATCAACTCGTGGCCCGAGCTCGACCGCACTTATGAAAAGCCGATGTACGACCCGCTGTGGGCCGCGGCCCAGGACGCGGGCATCCCGATAAGCCTGCACGCTTTCACGGGGTTCGGGCCGGAGGACGATATAGGCCAGGCCCGGATCAGCCAGACCTGCCTGCACCACCCGGGCCAGAGGTCCCTGTCCCACCTTATCTACTGGGGGGTCTTCGACCGGTTCCCGAGGCTGAAGGTGGCGCTGGCGGAGATGGACATCGGATGGATACCGCATTACCTCTGGCTGGC
>JAAXHX010000297.1 GCA_012270635.1 Dehalococcoidia bacterium
GCGCCTATGGCGGGCCTGTAGTTCTCCAACGTACTCCTCCGTCGGGGCGGGGTTTAGCGGTACAGGCCCCGGCCCGTGATCTGCCAGACCGTTTCCAGGCGGCCGTCTCGAACGGCGTGCATGTAGTCGAACAGGTTGGCGCAGGTCCCGATATCCGAGGGGATGAGCCATACGTGGTCTCCCACCCGCAGCTTCTCCGCTTCGTCATCCAGCAGAGCCAGGCTGCCGTGCTCGGCGCTCAGGGACTTGAGCGTCGCATTAAAACCGACATCCAGGGCGGCGAGCCCCGTGTCGGCCCCCGCGGCCTTCTGTCCCGTGTCGGTGATGGCAAGACCCGGCTCTGGGCGGCTGGTCACCGTGGCGAGGATACGGGCCGCGGGCCGAAGCTTCGGGCGGAGCGGAGCGTATCGGCTGTCCAGCAGGGCGTAGGCGCCGGCACAGACCTCGGTGATCCCGGGGACCGCGCCCATGATCTCGTAGTTGTGGGTGCCTCCCGCGGAAAGGACCTGGACGTTGAGGCCCGCGTCCCCCGCCATTTTCCCGGTTTCGACCAGCATCCGGGCCACGTCCTGCGATTTGTCGGCCAGTTGGCCGGGTCCCTCGGAGGAGATGCGCCCTTCGTAGGTGGCAAAGCCGAAGAATTCCAGGGCTTCAAGCCGGTCGACGGCCCGGGCAAGGTCGACGGCCGCGCGGCCGGGCTCCACGCCGCAGACCCCCAGCCCCGTGTCCACTCCGACCACGGCCCTGGGGGTCGCTCCCAGGGATGAGGCAACGTCGGAGATGGCTTCGGCGTTGCGGATGTTGTCCACGTAGACCGTAATGGAGGCCCGACGGGCCAGCCGGCACAGCCGTTCGATTTTCAGGTTGGTGACTATCGGGTTGGCTACGAAGATGTCGGTTGCGCCGGCGTTGGCGAAGTGCTCGGCCAGCCCGACCGTGTTGACCGATATCCCCCCGACCGTCCCCTCCGACTCCATCTGCAGGCTCGCAATCGCAGGACAGCGGTGCGCCTCGACGTGGGGTCGCAGCCCTGCATCCTGCTCCCGAAAGAAGGAGTGCACCGTCTCGATGTTGTGGTCCAGGGCATCGAGATCGATTACCAGTGCAGGCGTGTCCAGCTCTTCAACGGGGGCGCCGGGCGCTTTGAAAATCGGGCGTTCCATCGGTGTTGCTTGGGGTTGTCAGGCGTGAATTGGGGGCACTGGGCCGCAGGGCGAGAATAGCATAACGGGTTGGAGGCGTCCACAAAGCGAATCCGCTACCCTCGGCTTCTCGAGCGCAGGGTCCGCAGTATGGGGACCTCGTCCAGCTTCTCCCCCAGGTCTTCCCAGATGATTCCCTCGGGCCGCTGGAACCCGCCATCGCACGCAACCAGATCCTCCGGCGTGCCTATGTAGTCCACCGAGATGTCGTGGGCAGTCATGGGCAGGTCTTCGGACAGCATCTGCACCGGGTGGACGGTGGTGACTATCGGGGTCCGACCCGATATCAGCTCGAGGGTCAAGGCTAGCGCATACTCCAGGTCCGAAAATCCCCCTCCCTTCCCAATTCGCGCTCCCTTCCGATTCACCGCCACCGACCCGCAAACTATAAGGTCGATGGGCTGCATCTCGTCGGGGTGCACCAACCTGCCCAACTGCGCCGCTCCCTTGATGCTGCTCGCCAGCCGGTAGTCGGTTATCCGGGCCGGGTCCAGTTCCACGAAGCACTTCTCTTCCGTGAGCCGAGGCACGGCCATATAGACGGTCTTGCCCTGCTCCAGGGCCAACCTTCTGAGGGGTCTCTGGGGCAGGTCGGGGTTGGACTTGATCACCCGGGCCTCCTTCCAGGCGTCCAGCTCCACGATCTGGAGATGGGCCCGCCCCGATCCCGTGAAGTTGGGTATCCGGCCAACGGCGCCCGGGAACGCGGCGACACCAGCGTCCCTCATCGCCTGCCAGACTGCCTTCCTGATATCGTCCTTGTCCCTCATCTGCCATCGCCACCCGGATTATAGTATCGACCCTGGCGCGGCGCAGCCCGTGGGCCCGGCGGCCCGTGTGATATATTCGCCCGCATGGGCATCCCCTTCGAGACCACCGTCATCGGCAGCCTCCCCAAGCCCCCCTGGCTCTACGACTCCTCCGGTTTTTCGACGAAGGTCAAGGAACTGCACGGAAGTGGCGGCGCCTGGGCCTATTCGGGGGACGAGCTAAGGGCGGCCCAGGACGACGCCGTCCGCCTGGCCATAGGCGCCCAGGAGTCGGCGGGGCTGGACGAGATAACCGACGGCGAGCAGAGACGCGAGTCCTACCTCAGCTACGTGGTGCGGCGCATGGGGGGCTTCGATTACCAGACCTTCGGAGAGAAGTGGGTACGAGGCGGCAGACGGCTGGCCCAGGTGGGCCGATGCACGGGACCCGTGACCTGGCCCGGCCCCATGCTCATCGAGGACTTGCGCTTCGCTGTCGCCCACTCCCGCACCCCGGTCAAGATCACCCTGCCCGGCCCCATGACCGTCTGCGATTCCATACTCAACGAGTTCTACGCCGACGAAGAGTCGATGGCCATGGCGGTCGCCGATGCGCTCAACAGCGAGGCGATGGTTTTGGCCTCGGAAGGGGCGTCGGTGGTCCAGTTCGACGAGCCCGTGTTCAGCCGCTACCCGGAGAAGGTCCTCGCCTGGGGCATCGAGGCCCTGGACAGGTCGGCCCACGGCGTGGAATGCCCCACTGCCGTGCACGTCTGCTACAGCTATCCCCTTCCCGGGGTCCCCCGTCCCATAGCGCCGAGCTACCCGGCAATACTGCCCGCGCTCGAACGTTCGCAGATAGACCAGGTGGCCCTGGAATTCGAGACACCGGGTCTTTCCGTGGACCTGCTGACCCTGTGTCCCTCCAAGACGGTCCTGTTCGGCTGCGTGGCCAACACCTCGGAGGAGGTTGAAAGCCCGGAGGGGATAGCCCGCCGGCTCCTGGAGGCTGCCCAGCGCCATCCCGCCGAACGGCTGAAGGCCGCCCCCGACTGCGGTCTAGTCCCCCTCACCGGTACGTCGGCCAGACGGAAGCTCAGGGCGATGGCGGAAGGGGCCCGGCTGGCGAGGGAGACGTCCGCCTAGGCTGCATCCCAAGGGTTGAAAACGCTGACGTCGATGGATTGAAAATCCGAGACGTTTCCGGTTGCGACTATCAGATCGTTGGCCTTGGCTATGCCCGCAATCAATGCATCCGCCAAGCTAAGCGCATGCCCCGACCGGCTTCCTTGCGTTCAGGGAGTTCGAGCTCGACGCCGCAAGGCAAGTTCTAAACAAGCCACTGTCCAAGAGGCTTGCGCGGCGAAGCGTCATTTTGCCCGGACAGGGACTCGGTGGGAGTATCGCAGCCTTGCCACACACTCTCAGGCACGGCCACGAAAGACTTCCGCGTCCCGATCCGCTGCGGCCCCACCTCTTCGGAGAGTCGCAGGATCTCGGACAGCCGGGCCTTGGCCTCGGCGATAGTCCATGCTCGAGGGTCTGCTTGGGTCACGGTTAGATGCTCCCGTGGACAAATAATGCGAATCCGTTATAGATCAGGTCGCGAGGCTATAGGATCTGCGACAAGAACAGCTTCGTCCGATCGCTCTGCGGGTCGTTGAATATCTGGTGAGGCGTGCCCTCCTCCACGATCACGCCCTCGTCGAACATCATCATCCTGTTCGCCACCTCCCGCGCGAAGCCCATCTCGTGCGACACCACGATCATCGTCATCCCCGATTCCGCCAGCTCCCGCATCACGTCCAGCACTTCCTTGAT
>JAAXHX010000298.1 GCA_012270635.1 Dehalococcoidia bacterium
CTGCACATCGAGAAGATGAGCACTCCCGTGTTCGACGAGCGCACGGGCGAGCAGCTCCGCGACTACCTGTACGTCTATTTCAAGAACGCCAACGAGCGCATGGAGAGGCCCGGTCTCCAGGGCGGCATCACCCCCGTCAAGATAGGCCCCGACGCCGTGGTGGACCCCTACGGCCACGCCAACGAGCTGTACCAGGCCGAGCCCGAATTCGCCGACTACTTCTGCGCCGCGATGGGCGCGACGATGTCCCGCTTCGAAGGAATCCGGCCTTCGTTCAAGCAGCGGCCTAACGGAGGCATCGGCGCATTCACCCCCGACAACCTCCCCGTCCTAGACTGGGTGGCCCCGAACGTCTACATGATCGAGGACAGCAACCACGGCTTCAAGATGATCGGTCTCGGGATGCTGGTGGCGAAGATGCTCATGGGAGAGGACGTGCCGGACCTGCATCCCTTCGCTTTCAGTCGCTACGCCGAGGGCAAGACTTTCGGCAGCAACAACAGCCATTCCCCGTGGGTGTAGCGGAGCTGCATGAGCGCCTAGGCTCGGGCCCGGCGCTCATACTGGACGGGGCCAACGGCGCCGAACTCCAGGACATGGGCGTGCCTATGCACGGGGAAATCTGGTGCGCCACCGCCCTGACCACTCACCCCGACTCCGTGCGTCGACTGCACGAGGACTACATCCACGCCGGCGCCGACATCATAACCACCAACTCCTACGCATCCTCTCCCCACAACCTGGAGGCCGCGGGTCTCGGGGGCCGGGCCGTAGAGCTAAACGCCGTCTCCGTCAAGCTGGCGAGGGAGGCCATCGCCAACGCGGCCCCGGACAGGCCGGTATGGGTTGCCGGTTCCATGTCCAGCTTCGGGGTCTACGCCGTCACCCGAAAGGGTCGGCCCCTTCTCCCGTTCCCCGTGCTGGAAGAGAGCTACCGACGCCAGGCCCACGCCCTCGCCGACGCGGGCGCGGACTTTCTCCTCCTGGAAATGATCCGGGAGGGCGAGCACGGCAGCGCCCTTCTGAGAGCAGCATTGGAGACGGGGCTGCCCGTCTGGGTGGGTCTCAGCTGCAGCCTATCCCCCGACGGAGAGGTCAAAATGCTGTCGGAGGTCGAGTTCAGAGACCCTTCCGACCTGGACTTCCTGGAAACCCTCGATAGCCTTATGTCCATCGGGGGTTCGCTGCTTGCGGTGATGCACAGCGACGTGCCCCACGTGGGCCCGGCGTTGAAAGCGGCCCTCTCGAAGTGGCCCGGGCCCCTCGCCGCTTACGCCAACTCCGGCACTTCCATGTACGCTAAATCCGGCATAGTCAGTGGAGTCCCGGAATCGGAGCTCCTGGACGCCGTCTCTCCCGAGGTCTACCTGGAGTACGCCAGGGAGTGGCTGGATCTCGGGGCGCGGGTCGTTGGGGGGTGCTGCGGAATCGGCAGAAAGCACATACGCCGGCTCTCGGAGGGGCTGCGCGCCTCGTGATGCTGCGAGGTCTTTGTTCAAGAGTCCCATGAAGCGCAGCCACTATGTGTTGGCTTGGTTCCCAAACCGATGGACTGTTTGTACAATTGTTCCGGCCGGGGCCATAATATATCTGCTTTAAGGCAACCCTATCGCCGTCGGAAACAAGCTTCCACCTCTCGCAGCTGCCAAATTACAATCAGCATTATTGGAGGTCAGGGCGATGACAATAAGTACACTGGAACCGCAATCTCCTCTTACGTTTGACGGCATCTACGATATTCCCGAGGCGGCCAGATATCTCAAGGCCTCAACACACGGAGAAGCTGTCTATCCAATTTCCCCCGACAAGCTCATCCGCTGGATTCGTCGCGGGCTCGCATCACAAGAGCTTGTGCAATTGCCCGGACTGGAGTTGCTAATTGCCTTTGAAGACCTCATCTCTATGCGCGTCATAGCTGCCCTAAGATCAGCGGGGGTCGGTTGGAGAGAGATATACGAAACAGAGCAATGGTTAAGGCATAAGACCGGAGCGCAACGCCCCTTCGCAACGGAAATTGTATGGGCCGGTCAAGGGCAGATATTCGCTGATTGGACCGGCCGCTTGTTATCCGCAAGCCGACATGGGCAGATGGCGCTTGAATTGCTCCGACAATACTTGATTCCTATACATGGCCTGGAATTTGCCGAATCTTCCCTGGTTGCAACTTCATGGGAGCCGCTGGACGGCATCGTTCTTGAACCCACGGTTCAGTTCGGTGCGCCATGTCTAAAAGGGACTCGGATTCCCACAAGAACTATCTCAGGCATGATTGAAGCGGGGGACTCGGTTAGCTGGATAAGTGCGGCATTCGACCTTTCACCGGACGAAGTACATGCAGCTTGTGAATGGGAATCCCGAGTCCGAGCCGAATAATCCAGCATTCTTACTAGACGAGTCCCTGGTGCCGGTCGTGGCAAAAGCGCTCGAACTCGTTGGATACAGGTTCATTGACGCAGCCAGCGCCATGGGTCGCAAGGGAGCAAAAGATCCCGAAATTATCAAGTGGTGCAGCGATTAC
>JAAXHX010000299.1 GCA_012270635.1 Dehalococcoidia bacterium
CCCCGGTCCTGGGGCCGCCCGTCGCTTATGAGGAACAGGACCTTCGTCCTGGCTTCCTGGACTTCGAGCTTGGATACAGCGTGTCGGATGGCCGGGCCCATGCGGGTGGCGTGCAGGGGGCTGATCTTGTCAATCCGGTTCTTCACCCGCTCCGAGAAGGACTCGCCCATGTCCTTGATGACGTAGAACTCCACGTTTTCCCGCCCGTATCCTGAGAAGCCGTAGATGCCGTACTGGTCCCCGATGGTCTCCAGGGCCCGGATGAGCAGCACGGAGCTCTCCTTCTCCACGTCGATGATCCGCTTGTAGGACTTTCGGCTACCCTCTTCCCTCCGGGCCCGAAGCCAGGCCAGGTATTCCCGGGGGTCGTCGGGGGGGCTCCAGTCGTCCGCCGCCTTGCGTGCATCATCGATGGCCTCCGCAGTGGAGGCGCTCATGTCCAGCAGGAACGCCACGGAAACGTCGCGCTGGACCTTGTTCCGACGCCAGTAGATCTTGTCCGTGGGGGAGTTGCCCGTGGCTTTTTCCACCATCGCCTCAACCACCGCATCGTACTCGATGTCGTCGCCGTCGGGGAGGCGGCGGACCTTGCGGAACTGCTCGGGGGCCAGTAGCTCGAACTGGCGCTTGATCTGGGACTGAAGAAGGGAGTGCTCCTGGAGCGTCTTTTCGTAGAACTCTATGTTCCCCTCTTCCATCACCCGCTCTTTGACGCTGCACCAGTTGGGTTTGTAGTCGTTGGCGCGGAAGTCCCATTCGTCATACAGGAAGGTCTTGGCGTCGTCGGCCTGGAGCGGACCCCCTGCGGGCGGCGAGGTGTCGATGTTGTGACCCTGGCCCGGCTCCTGCTGGTCCTGCCCGATCTGCCCCATCAGGTTGTCGACGAACATGCTCGCCGAGTTGGTGATCTCTCCCTCCGACGCCTGGTCTATCTCGATCTCGACACTCTTTTCCAACAGCTCCTTGAGCGCCTCGGGAGATATGGGCTCGCCGGAGGCCTGGGTTTCCTCGCCCTGCTGCCCCTGCCGGAGCTTGGCCAGGAGCTGCACCAACTCGGGCTTGAACTCCCCCCGGTACCCGACATCCTGCGAGGCATCGTAAGGCTGCTCTTCCTCGCCCTCTTCCCCTTCGCCCATCGCCGAGTCCTCCCCGTCCGCGCCCCCCGCCCCGTAGGCCGCGGGCATGGACATGTCGACGTTCTGGTCTTCCTGCTCCATCTCGTCCGTGTTGAAGTCCTCCCACTCGTCCTCGGGGACCTCCTTGTTCATTAACTGGCGGATGTAGTCGTAGAGGCGGATGGTTGCCTCGGCGGCGTCCTCCACCGTGGCCTCGGGAGGACGGACCTTCATGAGAGTCCTGACCAGCTCCTCCACCTGAACCTTGATCTTGGTCGGCGCTTTGAGGTCGGACTTCTGGTCGAGGCTGACGCGCACGAGCAGTTCGACAATCGCTTCCTGGAGGGGCAGAGACTGGATGTCGGGGCGCTGGGCCAGGGCGTCGGCCTGGGTGAGCCGGTACGACTTGCGGATGCCCTTGTATTCGTGGAGCACCCGGGCGTCGAGCCTCGTGTCCTCCGTTAGGGTGAACAGGTCGTAGGCCAGCTGGCGCTCCGCGAATAGGTCGAAATAGCGTTGCAGGTCGACGGCAGCCGTGGAGACCTGGCCCCCGTTCCTGCCCCACTCCTTGCGTAGGTTGGGGAAGAATACGGCCTCTTTTTCGAATTCGAACCTGAAGCTCCCGAACTCCAGGTGCGCCACCTGGTGAGTCCCGACCACCTTATACCAGCCGAAGTTTTCGTCCTTGGACAGGTATTTGCGCACGAAGGGCGGCAGGTACACCGAGCGTCCCTCGGTGGTCGGGTTGTCCCCCGATACCCAGCCTATCCCCTTGTCCCGGAGGTCATCCCCGGTCTGGATTTGCACGTCGATGCCCGTCAGGGCCACGGCGTACATCCACAGGATTTCCCGCACCTTGTCTAACTCCACGCCGGAGGAGAGCTCCTCCAGCACCCCCCGCCCTTTCACCGACTCCAGCTTGAAGTAGGCTATGCCCCCTTCTTCGTTCTCCCGCAGGATGCCCATGCCCTCCTCGAACCAGCGCGTGAGGTCGGAGCGCGGGATCTTTTCCAGCACCAGAGGGCTCGTGGACAGGAAGTCGACGACGGCGTAGGGAGACTCGGCCAGCAGGGCCCCCGAGAGCTTCAGGAGTTCACCCTGGGTGTCCCCGTCAACCTCCCCCAGGGCCTTGGATGACTCCACCAGGAAGTTCTGGATGTGGCTGGCGTCCCTCTTGGCGAACCGGTCGGCGAGGTCCAGGAATCGGCCCCGCTGCTCCCGGTCTATGCGGCCCAGGATCGCACCCCCCGACTCGAAGCTGGCCTTGGCGTCCCGCCAGTTGAGTTCCACCATGTTGGAGACCAGCGAAAGGAAGCCGCGCCTGTCCTGCTTCTCCATGCTGCGGAACACCGGCTCCGCCGAGGCCAGGCACTCGTTTGCCAGGTCGTAGGAGCGGCGGGACAGGGCGTCCAGGAAGGTGACGAAGCGGCGAAACTCGCCCAGGGTCATATATCGGAGCAGGGAAGGCGAGCACTCGAAGAAGCGGGAGGATAGCGTCCCCGACTTCCAGGTCCCCTTGTACAGCCCCTTGCCCAGGGACACCCAGTCCCCGATCTGGTGCGGCGTGAGGTGGGCCAGGGCCTCGGGGCTGGAGTGAAAATAGGTCGTGGACAGCACCGCCGACTCCTTGGCCAGGACCTTGCCCCAACGCGCCCACTCCATGAAATTGGGAAAGGGCAGCTTGGCCAGAACCTGGGGCGTGACCCGGAAATACTCGGCGCCCGCCTCCCAGGAACGGAAGGAGTGCCGGGCGATGGATATGCCCTCGGTGGCCCAGGAGCGGAAATCGTCTTCCCGCAGGATCCCCGCCAGCAGCCGCGCCGAGACCCGGTACTGGTTCACCACCGCGGGCGGGAAGCTGGAAAGCTCCTGCTCGTAACCGTCCTGCACCTTTTTGTTTATTGCCATGTCGCTAGCTTATCAGAGTCAGGAACTGGGTGAGCATTCGGGCCGTGGCCCCCCATATCAGGTGCCCCTGGAACGTGTAGGCCCGGTCCTGGTAGACGCCGTCGTCGTGTTCCACCCTGACGGTGGTGTGGTTATCCGGTGCAAGAAGGTGGTCCACGGGCGCCTCCAGCACCTCGGCGACTTCTATCTCGCTGGGGTTGTAGTCATAAGGATAGGGAAAAACCCCGACGAAGGGGGAGATCACGAACCCGCTGTGGGTGCCGTAGTCATCCAGCTCCCCCAGGATCGTGACGTCTTCTTCCCTTATGCCCATCTCCTCCCAGGTCTCCCGGAGGGCGGTTGTGCACAGGTCCGGGTCCCGGTCTTCGCGCATCCCGCCGGGGAAGGAGATCTCACCCTTGTGATGCTCAACCTTGTGAGTCCTGACATTGAAGATGATGTGAAAGCGCCCCTCCTTCTCCATGAGCAGGATCAGCACCGCCGCCGGCATCCGCCCGTCCGCCGGGACCCGTGTCTTCTCCCTGTTGGAAAGGATCCGGGCGACCTCCCGGGGGAAGGTGTCTGTATTTACATCCAGCATCGTCAAGGGATGGGTGGCCCGGGCTATTCGAATATGCTGAACACCACTTCTTCGACGCTGCGCTGCACCTCGCTGTCGTCCGTGAGCGCCCAAACGACGGACACCTGGCACGCCCGGCGAGGGGGGATGCCCTTCTTGATGAGCCTGCCGGCATAGATCAGGAGCCGGGTGCTGGCCCCCTCCTGCAGCCCGTGCTCTCGCAGGTTGCGCACCTTTTCCCCCAGTTTGGCTAGATCCTTGGCGACTTCTATGTCGACGCCGCTCTCGTGTGCGATCACTTCCTGCTCGACCTGCTTGGGCGGATAGTCGAACTCGATGGCGACGAATCGCTGTCGGGTGCTGTGCTTCAGGTCCTTCAGGGCGCTCTGGTAGCCCGGGTTGTAGGAGATGACCAGGAGGAAATTGTCCGCAGCTTCCAGCAACTCGCCCCGTTTTTCGACGGGCAGGATGCGCCGGTGGTCGGTCAGGGGGTGGATGAGGACGGTGGTGTCCTTGCGCGCCTCGACCACCTCGTCCAGGTAGCATATCCCCCCCGACTTCACGGCGCGGCTAAGAGGACCGTCCACCCACACGGTCCTGTCGCCTTCCAGCAAGTATCGGCCCACCAGGTCGCTGGCCGTGAGGTCTTCGTGGCAGGCCACGGTGACCAGGGGTAGGCTGGCCGAGCCATTGGCGGAGGCCCCGGCCTTGGCGCCCTTCGGTTTTACCACGGTCAAGGGCTGGCCCAGCCTGTAGGCCATGTACTCCACGAAACGGGTCTTCCCGCATCCGGTGGGCCCTTTGAACAGCAGGGGGATCCGCTCTTCGTAGGCGGCGTAGAAGATTTCGACCTCGTCGGCTACGGGGAGATAGAACGGCTCTTCCCTGAGCACGTACTCCTCTATGAGGTACCCGCGGTATTCCTCTTTGGTCACACTGGAGGTCATTCCAACCCTACTTTCTGGTCGTCACCCTGCTGTTCCACGCTTCGACAACGTTTTCTCTGAGCTTCTCGGGCCCCGAGTCGTTCCTTATAACCACGTCGGCCCTTTTGATGCGGTCCTCGGTGGACATCTGGGAGTTGATACGGTCCCGGGCCTGCTCGGCGGTGAGGCCTTTAGACTCCTCGAGCCTGTCGATGACGCTGGCCTCGGGCGAGACGGTAACCCAGACTTCGTCGGTCAGGGGGTCCCACTTGGCTTCCAGCAGGACGGCGGCCTCGACTACCATCACCTTCGTGCCCCGGCCCCTCTGCTCCTCTATCCTCTCGCCCACCATGTCGTACATGCGGGGCCACATGATGTCCGTCAGCTTCTTCATGTTCGCCGGGTCGCTGAAGACCAGCGCACCGAGTTTCCCGCGATCGATCTGTCGATCGTCCCTGACGATGTCGCGCCCGAAGGCGGCGACTACGTCGTCGTAGGTGGGGGTGTCCGGGAGATAGGCTTCGTGCCCAACCCTGTCCGCGTCCAACACCTCGGCGCCCAGCTCCTTCAGGACTTGAGAAACGGTGGTCTTGCCGGTGGCGATGCCGCCCGTGAGGCCTATGACTAGCATTCTAGACAACCGGCAGGTCGGGGCGCTCGTTGCATGAGGTCGTGGCGCATTCGTTCATTTGCTCACAAAGGGTGAGGGCATTCTAGCAACCGCCCTATCGGCGGTCAAGAAACGCCCGCGTGGAGGCTCCCTGCTGCCGAGTGGAGTCTAATTGTCCTCGGAGAGGTCAATGCAGACCCGGACCAGGGGCGGCTTGCTCAGGAGCGGGGCGATGTTCTCCTCCAGCATCCGCCGCTCCTCGCTGGACTCCCATCTCCTCCAGTCCGTCATGTCCCGCCAGGTGCTGATGACGACGATGGACGTGTTGTCCTCGATGTCTATCAAGCTCTCCCCCGAGATGTAGCCGGGCTGACGAATGGCCGCGGCCCGCAGCTCGGTGGCTATGGCCAGTACGTGGTGCCCTTGGTGGGGCGCGGTGTGCCGTTCGATCAGGACTTTAGCTTGCATGTGCTCCTCCTCCCCGATGCTGGCGTATGTTCCTCCGGTCCAATTGGCCGGTTTCGAAAGGGGCCGGCGTTGCGGCCCTGTCCCCATCGCCCTAGTCGAAGGGTATCTCCACCAGGTCCACGGGCTCCAGGGTCAACTGCTCGGAGCCGTCCGCGGTTATGACGTGGACGTCCTCCCATAACAAGTTTAGCCCGACTTCCGGCTCCGTGCTGATTATCATCCCCTCTTCCAATACCGTGTCGTCCTCGGGGGTGACCGAGGGCGGCTCCGTGAGCTGGATGCCCTGCCCGTGCCCCATCCGCCCGATGGGCGCCACCTCGAACCCCGACTCCAGGATCACCTCCGCCCCGATCTCGTGGAGCTCCGCGCAGGTGAGGCCGGGCCGCAGGGCTTCCGTCATCCGCCGGTTTGCTTCCAGCAGGACGCTGTGACCTCGCCTCTGCTCGGAATCCGAGGGCCCCAGGGTCGCGAACCGGGCGTAGTCGATGGTGTAGTTTCGCACGTAGGCGCCGGCGTCTATGTATAGGAGGCTGCCGGCCTTCAGGGGGCGGTCCAGGTGGAATTGGGTCTGGCTGACCGGGAAGTCGGAGATCAGGTGCACGAATGAGGTGCGGTCGCCGCCCTCCTCCAGGATCAGGGCCCGAAGCCGTCGGACCACATCCCGCTCGGTCATGCCGGGTGCGACCTCCCGGAAGAGCCTCTGCCTTGCTCGGCCCGTGATGGCCGCCGCCTGCCGCATGTATTCGACTTCCTCGGGCGTCTTGATCATCCTCAGCTTGACGAAGATGTCGGCGGCGTCTTCGAACGCAACGTCCGGCAGCCCGTCCACTATCGCCAGGTAGTCCCCGACCGGAACGCCCATCCGCTGCTCCATCCCGAGTTCGACGCCCACGCGCTTCACCCTGGGTGCGAGCCCGTTGACCGCATCCAGGACCATGGGCACCGGGAACGACAGGACGTCCGTATAGCCCCGGGCGTCGCTTACGTAGGTGGACATCCTGACCGAATCGGTAATCATCGCCCCGACTATGGCGATGGGTTCGCCCACCAGGGGAAACAGCAGCACCGCCGGCCTCGTGCTGGAATAGTGGAGGGCCAGCGAGCCCGTGGCGCCGGTGAAGTACTGGAAGTTCTCCTCGTTGGTCACCAGCAGAGCGTCCAGCCCCCGGGCCGACATCATCTCCCGGGCTCGGCGGTGTCGTCTGTCGATGTCCTCCCTGGAGAAGGCAGCCCAAGCCCCGAGTCCCGTTCCTTGACCGCTGGTCATAAAGCACCCCTATTCCGGGCGGTCTCCCTCAGGAGATGTCGTACAGCCTCGCGCAGTTGTCCCATAGGATCGCTTTCCTTGCCTCGTCGGACAGGGGCATTTTCAGGAAGCCTTCCGTGGCGTGAGGGAACTTGGAGTCGTTGTGGGGATAGTCTGTGGAGAAGACCACGTTGTTGGTCAGGCCCCAGTCCTCGATGATGGTGGCGGGAGCCTCGTCGGCCTCGATGGACACGTAGCATTGCCGCTTGAAGTACTCGGAGGGCGTCAGCTTCATGTCCGGGTTTTCGTATTTGCCCGAAAGCTCGTAATGCTCGTCCAGTCGCCACAGCAGCCAGGGCGCCCACGCCGAGTTACCCTCCAGAAAAGCGACCTGCAGGTCGGGAAACCTGTCCAGGACGCCGCTCCCGCATATCGACACCACGCCCAGCATCATCTCCATGGGATGGCAGCAGGTGTGGTGCATCATATAGGTGTCGAAGCCCTTGCCCACCTGGTTCATCGCCGCCGTGGCCCCTTCGTGGAACCCGATGGGCACGCCCAGGCTCTCCAGGGTTGCCCACAGGGGATGATAGTCCGGGTGATACCAGTTCCGCTCCTCGACGACGTTGGGCCGGATGAACACCGACTTGAACCCCATCTCCTTCACGACGGCCTCGGCCTCCGCGCACGCCCCCTGCACGTCGAAGGGCGACACCATTCCCGCCCCGAACATCCTGCCGCGGTCTTCGCTGCAGAAGTCTCCCAGCCATAGGTTGTAGGCCCGGGCCACGGCGACGCTGAGCGCGGGGTCCATGGTGTCCAGGGCCAGGGCGAAGAGACCTCGGCTGGGGAACATGACGGCCGCGTCGATCCCCTCGGTGTCCATGGCTCGCAGTTGGGACCCGGAGTCGAACCCGTTGGCATACCCGTCTGCGTAGACTACCGATTGCTCATCCGCTCGGTCCCTGCCCCAATTCGTGGGGACGTTGGGCATGACCCTCCCCTCGAGATCGATCTGCATGTCCCCCGGCCACCGGGCGAAACCGCGGGGTCGTCGGTCACGGAAGGCGAGGTCGATGTACCGGTCCCACAGGTCTGCCGGCTCGATGACGTGCATGTCCGAGTCCATGACCCGGAACCCGTTATTCATCGTGTCGTTCCTCTATCTCCGGGCGTGGGCAGGGGTTGATGGGGCCATCCTCTGCCGAGGGTGGGAGAGTTGACGCTTGGCCTGCGTCAATTGTTGCTGAAACGCTCGTCTATGTCGAGGAGGAAGCGCTCGACTTGGGGAGAGAGGGGTGGAGCGTCATCGGGCTCCTTCTCTTCCTCCGCGCGGGCGTCGTACATGGACTCCAGGCGCTGGACCAGGGCGCCCAGCTCCGGGTTCCGGGCCACGGTCTTGCCCAATTCCACGTATTGGCGGGCCGCCTTCTCCCTGGCCTGCAGCTCCTGCGGCAGGCCGTAGAGCTCGCTGAGCACCGCCAGCACCGCCGCCGCCCCCGACAGGTCCTCTTCCAACTGCACGTATTGGGGCAAGTGCACCGTGAGGTTGCCCGTCTCCAGCCCGATCTCCTGCGCCTTGCGGGAGATCATGTACAGGATGCTGGTGGGGCCTTCGTACGTGCTCTTCTTCACCCTGAATCGCTCGGCCAGGCCCTCGTCTATGCCCCTCATCCTCAGGGACCCGGAGATGCGGAGGGGCCGGGTGTGGGGCACCACGTCGTACATCCCCCCGACCAGTAGGTAGCGCGTGACCCCCACTTCCTTGAACAGTTCCAACACCGACTCTATGTACTCCTCGCCCAGTGAGTGGGGTTCCAGCAGGTGGACGAACAGGAGGTCCGGCAGGCCCTCGGCCTGGGAGTAGTTGACGAAGGTGTTGGGAATGGTGACCTGCCGCTCTCCGTTGGCATACCGGAGCATGGGCCGGTAGCGGGTGAAGTCGAAGAACCGGCCCGGCTCCGCCAGCTTGGCCAGCTCGGAGGCCTTGAGGTAGCGCTCCAAGCGGCTGAGCACCGTCGTCCCGACGCTGCCCACATCCACCCAGGGCCTCATCATCGCAATGGCGTGAGGCTCCGTGAGCGAAGGGAGCGGTTCCGTAGTCTCGAAGGCTTTAACTCTCACGCGTCACCTGTTCCCAGATTGAGTAGTCGCCCCGGGGCCCGAGCCGGGCCCCGGGGACGCGTTCCGCATTTTTCATTGGGGCCGTCGGCCCCCGACGGGGCTCCTAGAGGTGCATCACCACCAGCTTGAGCTCCGTCATCTCCTCGACGGCGTAGCGGGGGCCTTCTTTGCCCATGCCGCTGTACTTCAGACCGCCGTAGGGCATCAGGTCGGCGCGCCACTGCGGGCCGTAGTTGATGTGAAGGCTGCCCGATTCCACTTCCTTGGCGAACTTCATTGCCCAGTCTATGTTCTGGGTGAATATGCCCGCCGAAAGGCCGTATTCGCTGTCGTTGGCCAGTGCTATGGCGTCGTCGATGTCTTCCACCGGCGTAACGGCCACCGCGGGGCCGAAGAGCTCGTCGCAGGAGACTTTCATCTCGGGCTTGACGTCAGCCACGATTGTTGGGGCGTAAATCGCCCCCTCCCGCTCCCCGCCCGTGACTACCGTCGCTCCCGTGGCCACCGCCGAGTCTATCCACTCCCCTACCCGCACGGCCTCTTCTTCCTTGACCATGGGGCCCATCTGGATGCCTTCTTCTATCGGGTTGCCAATCTTTATCGACTCCACGCCTTCCTTCAGCCCTTCCAGGTAGTCGGCGTAGATCCGCTTGTCGGCCAGCACTCGTTGGGTTGAGATGCAGACCTGTCCTGCGTTGGAGTAGCCGCTCGCCACCGTGGCCTTGATTACCTTTTCCAGGTCTGCATCCGGCATCACGATCAGCGGGCTGTTAGAACCCAGCTCCATCGTCACCTTCTTCACGCCGGCCATCTTGCAGATGTGCTCGCCCACTTCCTTACTGCCCGTAAAGGTGATCTTTCGCACCCGACTGTCGGTGCTGATCGAGTCCCCGATGAGCTTGCCGCTGCCGGTGACGCACTGGATAGCCTCCGGTGGCAGACCCGCGTCCAGCAACACCTCTACCAGTTTAAGCGCCGACAACGGCGTGTCCGTCGCAGGCTTGATCAACACCGAATTCCCCGCCGCCAGCGCAGGCCCGACCTTGTGCATAACCAGGTTCAGCGGGAAGTTGAACGGGCTGATCGCCGCGACGATCCCGCACGGCACCCGCATCGTGAACCCGAACTGCCCCGACCAGCTGGGCGCCCCATCCAGGGGCACCGTCTCGCCGTGGATGCGTTTCGCTTCCTCGGCAGACCCTGTCAGTGTCTGCACCGCCCGGTCCACCTCCACCCGACCCTCCGCTATCACCTTTCCCTCCTCCAGCGTGATGATCCGGGCGTGCTCTTCCCGACGCTCCTCTAGCAGATCCGCCGCTTTCTTCAAGATCCGATACCGCTCGTGCGCCGGCATCTTCGCCATCACTTTGGCGCCTCGCGCCGCACTCGTGATCGCTGCTTCAATGTCGGATTCTTCGGACCTCGGGATAGTGTCTATCTCATTTCCATCGTACGGGTTCACCACGGCGATCTTCCGGTCCTTCTCGACCCACTCTCCGCCTAGGAACATCTTCATCGACTATTCCTTCCTTTCGCTGCTATCGGAATGCGAAATCGGTCTCTCGATATTTGATGAATGCAAGGGCATTCTGGACGGCTACCGGCCCTCCGCCTCGCTCGACAGACCCCCATTATAACCCAATTGACGGGGGGCCCTATAGACCCAACTCCGTCATCGACCTGTCCAGTATCTCCACGCCCCGGTCCAGCTCCTCGTAGGTCGCCGTCATGGGAGGCGCTATCCGCCATACGTTGGCGATGTTCGCATAAGACGCCTGCTGAAGGATCAGCCCGTTTTCCAGGCACTTCCTGGTGAGCAACCGAGCCTCCTCGCCCGCCGGCTCCCTGGTCTCCGGGTCCTTCACCAGCTCCATCCCCAGCAGCAACCCCCGACCCCGCACGTCCCCGATGATCGGGTGGTCTTCCTTCATCCTCAGGTAGGCGTCCTTCAGGTACTGCCCCTTGGCCCTCGCCTCGTCCGCCAGCCCTTCCTTTACCAGCACTTCGATGACGGCCAGGCCGACGGCGGCGGCAAAGGGATCGTTCTGGTGGGAGGAGATGAAGGCCATTCCCCTGTCGTGGCAGGTCTCCTCTATCTCCTGCGACGTTATCATGGCTGCCAGGGGAAGCCCCGCCCCGAGAGTCTTGGAAAGGGCCAGGATGTCCGGCACGAAGCCGTCCTGCTCGAAGGCGAAGGTCGCCCCCACCCTACCCAGCCCCGTCTGCGCCTCGTCCAGAATGAAGAGCATCCCCCGCTCTTCGCACATCCGCTTCACTAGCGGGAAGTAGCCGGGCGGAGGCTCCAGGATGCCCGCCGCGCTGAGAATCGGCTCGGCGATAAAGGCGGCCAGGGACCCCGTGGTCTGGGAGTCCACCATATCGAACCCGACCCTGGCGCAGGCATAATCGCAGGA
>JAAXHX010000300.1 GCA_012270635.1 Dehalococcoidia bacterium
GTGCCTCTGCGCACCTTCCGCGACGATGACCTGCTGGACCCCGGCTCCGATCCCCTCATCGCCCTGATGGGCGCTCTGTCTTCCCTCTACGAGGGGGAACGGGTGGTGGCGCGGCTGCTGCTGCGCTCCCTCGGCCCCGACTGGTCGCAGCACCATCTCGAGAAGGCCCACAAGCGGCCCGGCTACGAGCCGAGGGAGCCGTCCTACACCTACCAGACCAAGCCGCTTCAGATGGACGGGGTGACCATGGCCGTTCTCGGCATCGGCGCTCTGGCCGCCCTCCAGGGCTACCTCTGGGTGCAGGACGGCGATGTATGGAAGGCTGTCCTCTTGGGGGTGGGAACGGCCCTGGGGCTGGCCACAGGCGGCTTCGTGTGGCACCGCTGGAAGAAGGCACGCAATCGCGTCGAGGACCCCTTGCTTATCAGGGAGAAGGTCAGCCGCATCGCCTTCGATGCCGAGATACAGGTGGTAGCCGTGCTGCCCGACGAAACAGGGCCGCAGAGGGCCGCCGAGTTGCTTGAGCCGGTGGTCCTCGCCTACCGCCACTTCGACAACCCCGCCGGGGCGCGGTTCAAGGCGAGCAAGGTGAGTCAGGTCGTCCCCGATCCCGACATGCTCCACCCCACCGGCCCAGGACTGTTCGGCAGGCGCAGCGTGCTGGGAGTGCGCGAGGCGGCCTGCCTTTGGCACCCGCCGGGGGCAGGCGATGAGACCCCCCTGGTGGAGAGGTCAGGGGCCAGGGGCCTCATTCCGTCGGCCAGAGGCGTCAGGGCGGGCGCGCTGGTGGGTGACACCACGGCGGGCAAGCCCATGCCCGTCCGCTTCCCCGACGACCTGCTCCGCCGTCACCACTTCTACGTGGCGAGGACCCGTATGGGCAAGTCCACCCTCATGCACCACGTGGTCGCGCACAAGCTCAGAGAGAAGGCGGCGGGCAGGGATTCCGACGCCATCGTCGTCGTCGATCCCCACACCGACTTGGTGGACGGCATCCTCGAACACGTTCCCGAAGGGCTTGCCGACAGGGTGAAGCTCATCGACTTGTCGGATGCCTCCCGCTCGCCCGGCGTCAACCTACTGGACACCCGCGTCTTCTCAGACCGGGACCGCACCGCCGATTCGGTGGTCAGGGTCGCCAAGGGCCTTTGGGACCAGTGGGGGCC
>JAAXHX010000301.1:0-2495 GCA_012270635.1 Dehalococcoidia bacterium
CCCATCACCGCCGTGATCAGCCCGATGGCGATGACCAGCTCGCTCACCGCGGGCGCGGCCTCGAAGAGGGGCAGCATCCTCGCCACCAGGTAGACTCCCGCTACGACCATGGTCGCCGCGTGGATGAGGGCGCTGACGGGCGTCGGGCCTTCCATGGCGTCGGGGAGCCAGACGTGGAGCGGGAACTGCGCCGACTTCCCCATCGCGCCGAGGAAGACCAGGATGGCGCTCAGGGTCATGATACCGCTGCCCAACTCCCCGGCCTCGACCGCCGACAGGATGGTCGGGATGTGGAAGC
Organism: Dehalococcoidia bacterium; assembly: GCA_012270635.1. The sequence continues at coordinate 299 of JAAXHX010000301.1, forward strand.
TGCCCACGTTCTTGTACAGGAGCAATATCACCACCAGGAGTCCCACATCCCCGATGCGGGTCGTGATGAAGGCCTTCTTCGCGGCCTCCGCCGCCGACCTTCGCTCGTACCAGAACCCGATCAGCAGGTACGAGCAAATCCCCACCAGCTCCCAACCGACGTAGAGCACCAGCAGGTTGTTGGACAACACCAGCCCCAGCATGGATGCGGCGAAGAGGGAATGGACGGCGAAGTACCACGCGAGTCTCGGCTGCCCGCGCATGTAGCCTAAGGAGTAGACCTGGACGAGCAGGGAGACGAAGGTGATAACGCCCATCATCACCATCGCGACGGGGTCCACCGTCATGCCCAAATCGAAGACCCCGCCCCCCGCCTCGAACCAGGCGGCCTCGAAGTCGCGGGGCGCGCCCTGGAGCAGGTCGTTGAGGAGGAACCAGAACAGGACAAACCCGAACCCTATGGCCCCGACGGCCAGCAGTGAGCCCTTCCCTTTCAGGTAGCGCCCGAAGAGGGCCAACACGGCGAAGGCGCCAATGCAGGCTGCGGGCGCCAGCCAGGCCCATCCCAGCCCCGTTGCTTCGGTTGTGATCATGGGGCCGGGGTCACCATTTCATCCGGTTTAGCTCGTCCACGTTCACCGAGGAGCGGTTCCTGTACAGCCTCAGGACTATGCCCAGGGCAAGCCCGACCTCCGCGGCGGCTATGGTGATGACGAAGATTGCGAATATGAAGCCGAGATGCCGTTCGGTCTCGCCTCTCGGTATCAGGTAGGTCGAAAAGGCCAGGAGGTTGACGTTCACGGCCTGGAGCATCAGTTCGATGGACATGAGGATTAGGACGGCGTTCCGACGCACCAGCACGCCGTAGACGCCCACGGCGAAGAGAGCGGCGCTCAATACCAGGTAGTACTCGAGCTCTATCAAGGACGGCTCCCTACTCCTCGGGCCCCGGGCGGGAGATGACTATAGCGCCTATCAGGGCCACGAGAAGCACTAAGGAGGCGATTTCAAAGGGTATGGCCCACTGCTGGAACAGCGCCTCCGCTATGCCGGTGAAGCCCGGGCGCTGGGGGTCCTCCACGGGGCCCGGCCAGTCCGACATCAGGAATATGACCGTCAGAGCGGCGAAGACCGCGCCCGTCGCCAGGAAGGCCAAGACACGCTGGTTATTGTCCAACCTCAGGGCCGTCTCTCGGGCCCGGGTGAGCATCAGCGCGAACAGCAGCAGGATGGTGATGGCGCCGCCGTATATCAGGACCTGGACGATGGCTAGGAACTCGGCCAGCAGGAGGACGAACAGGCCCGCCACCGCGAGAAGTGACAGGATGAGGAACAGGGCCGCATGGACCACGTTGCGCGCCGTAACCGTGCCCACCGCCCCGATCATTGTCATAGCGGCGAGGATGAAGAAGAAGACCAGTACCGTGGTCACTACTCCTCTTCCACCTCCTCCACCGGAACGGACTCCGGGTACGCGGGCCCGTGCTGCTGCTCGTAGGACTTGCCCAGCGCGTGGAGGGTGTCCATGTCGGCCCACAGGCCCCGACGCCCGTACTGCCCTATCTCGTGTTCCTGGGTCATCACTATTGCGTCGAAGTTGCAGACCTCCACGCATATGCCGCAGATGATGCAGCGGGACAGGTCCAGCACGAAGTCGTCCACCATCTTCTTGCGCTTGCTGGTTCCCGCGGCGTAGTTCTCGTTGGGCTTCATGGTGACGTACATGCAGTCCGTGGGGCAGTACCGGGCGCAGACCTGGCACCCGACGCACTTCGACTCCCCTATCTCGTCGTCCCAGAGCAGCCCCGGGAAGCCCATGAACCGGTCGGACACGGGCAGGTGCTCCTTCGGGTACTGCACGGTGACCGGGGAGCGGAGCATTGTCTTGATGGTGGTCGCGAGTCCCTTGATTACGCCTATCATGCCGCCAGCTTCTCCCTGCGGGCCCGAAGGACCTCCTCGAATTTCGCCGTCCGGGCTTTCTGCCTCATCTTCACCACCGCCCCGCTCACGGCCAGCAGCGCCATGGACATCAGGAACATGGACCAGGAAGGCCACCCGTAGAACGCATATATGCCCGTGACCAGGATGTTGGCGAAGGTCAGGGGTATCAGGAACTGCCAGCAGATGGTCATCAACTGGTCTATGCGGAACCTCGGGAGGGTGGCCCGCAGCCAGAATATCGCCATGATTATGGC
>JAAXHX010000301.1:2509-4920 GCA_012270635.1 Dehalococcoidia bacterium
AACATGGACCAGTGCATCCCGCTGTACTCCACGTACGGTCCCCCGACTATCTCGGACTCCGCGGTCGGGATGTCAAAGGGCGTGCGGCCCAGCTCCGCCAGTCCCGCCACCAGGAAGACTACCAGCCCCAGGGGCTGCAGATAGACGTAGGGATAGCTGCCCTGGGCGTGGACTATGTTTCTCATGTCCAGGGTGCCGGCCAGCATCACCACGGCGAGGATGACCAGGATTATCGGGAGCTCATAGCTGATGAGTTGGGCCGCGGCCCGGGCCCCGCCCAGAAGGGCGTACTTGTTGTTCGACCCCCAGCTGGCCATGATGATCCCGACGATCGACACCACGCTCACCGCGATGATGTAGAAGATCCCGTACTCCAGGTTCCTGACCACCAGGTCCTCGGTGAAGGGGATGGTTACCCATAGAATGAAGGCCGGGACGAATACGATGAGTGGCGCAATCCAGAAGGCGGACCTATCCCGGACGGAGGGGACGACGTCCTCCTTGAGGAGCAGCTTCAGAGCGTCGGCGATCGGCTGGAAGATGCCGTGAAACCCCGTACGCATCGGGCCCATCCTCATCTGGAAGCGTCCCAGGGCCTTGCGTTCCAGGTACGTCAACAGAAGGACCACCACCGTAATCAGACCGATGACGGCCAGGACTTTCAACACAGTGAAGAGGACGTCCATCCAGCTCAACGGTCCACGTCTCCCAGCACTATGTCTATGGAGCCGAGGATCACCACGGCGTCGGCCACATAGGAGCCTATGAGCATGTGTCTCAAGGCGACCAGGTTGCAGAAAGACGGGGTCCGCATCTTTATCCTGTGGGGCTTGTCCTTACCCTCGCTGACGAGGTAGACGCCCATCTCGCCCCGGGGGTTCTCCGTCCTCACGTAGACGTCGCCCCTGGGCGGGCGGAGGGTGCGGGGGGTCTTGGCCATGATCGGCCCCGGCGGCATCTGCGCCACGGCCTGTTTCACTATCTTGATGGACTCCCACATCTCCTCCATGCGCACCATGTAGCGGTCGAAGCAGTCCCCCCCGGCCCCGACGGGCACGTTGAAGTCGAACCTCGGGTACAGGAGGTAGGGATCGTCCTTGCGCAGGTCGTAGGCCAGCCCCGAGGCGCGAAGGTTGGGCCCCGTCACACCGAAGTCGATGGCCGTCTCTGCGTCGATGACGCCGACCCCGATGGTGCGCTCCAAGAAGAGCTCGTTCCGGGACAGCAGGTCTTCGCACTCGGTGATGCCCTTTTCCAAGACAGGAAGGAGGGCGTCGAGCCTGTCGGTGAAGTCGTCCGGCAGTTCCCGGAAGACACCGCCCACCCGGAAGTAGCCGTGCATCATCCGGGCCCCGCTGACCGACTCGAAGAGGGCCTGCATCTGCTCCCTCTCCCGGAACCCGTAGAGGAAGGGGGTGACGGCGCCGCAGTCCCCGCCGAAGGCGCCGTAGAAAAGTAGATGGCTGGCTATCCGGTTCAGCTCGCACATGATCAGGCGGATGTACTGCGCCCGCTCCGGGACCTCGAGGCCCATCAGCTTCTCCACGGCCATCACGTAGGGAAGCTCGTTGTTGAAGGAGGAGACGTAGTCCAGCCTGTCGAACAGGTCGATGATCTGGCGGTAGTCCTCGGCCTCGCACAGCTTCTCCGAGCCCCGGTGCAGGTAGCCTATGTGCGGCGTCACGTCCACGATGTTCTCGCCGTCCACGGTGAGGACCATGCGGAACACACCGTGGGTGCTGGGGTGCTGAGGCCCCATGTTCAGCATCATGTCGACGGTGTCGAGGGGCTGGTCCAAGGTCACTGGGGCACCTCGATGTCGTCGGGTATGCGTATCTCGGCGAAGGGGTATTCCTTGCGTCCCGGGAAGCCCTCGAACCCCTCCCAGAGGAGGAGGGGTCGGGGATCGGGGTGCCCGGTGTAGACCACCCCGAAAAGCTCTGCGCCCTCCCTTTCGAACCACTCGGCGGCGGCCCAGACCGGGGTCACGGAGGCGAAGACCGGGTCTTCCCTGGGGGCGTTGGCCTTGAACACCGCCCCGTGTCCCAGGCTTGTGGAGTAGATGTGATAGACGGTCTGGAATGCGTCGTCGTACTCGACCACGGAGAGGCAACTGAGAAAGTCGAAACGGAGCCTCGGGTCCTCCTTGGCCGCACGGCAGACGACCTCGGCCCGATCTGGCTCCACTGCCATCTCCACTTGGTTCAGGTTCAGGGCAGGCTCCCCGTCGGGAAAGACCTCCTTCAGAAGCTCCAGGGTTGCCAGAGCCCTGGGGTCGGGCGGCGGGGGCGGAGGGCCCTTCTTCCCTTTCGGCGGCATACCTAGGCCCCGGCTTCCCCGCGTTCGCGCATGATCTTGTCCTGCAGCTTCAGGATGCCGTCCATCAGGGCCTCGGGGCGGGGGGGGCAGCC
>JAAXHX010000302.1 GCA_012270635.1 Dehalococcoidia bacterium
GGGCGGCGCTCCCGGAGAGGCCGAGGTGCATTTCCAGGGCCTCGGTGAGCTGACGCCCGATGGTGAGGACGGGGTTCAGGGAGGTCATGGGCTCCTGGAAGACCATGGCGACGTCCTTGCCGCGGCGGCGTCGCATCTGGTCGTTGTTGAGCTTGAGCAGGTCTTCGCCTTCCAGGAGGACCTCTCCTTCCACTATCTCGCCGGGGGGGGAGGGAACCAGGCGCATCAGGGACAGGGCGCTCACGGTCTTGCCGCACCCGCTTTCGCCGACGAGGCCCATGGTCTCGCCGGCGCGCAGGGAGTAGGAGATGCCGTCGACGGCCTTGACCACGCCGTCCTCGGTGTAGAAGTAGGTCTTGAGGTTGTTGACCTGCAGGAGGGGAGGCATGGGACTAACTCTATCACACCGGCGGATATCGACTATGGGCCATCGACGGCTTTGGCTGCGTGTCGACGGGGCCGGCCCATGGGAAGGGGGTCGGGGGTCAAAGCTCGGAGTCGTGGACGAGCTTGCGGATGCCTTCTCCTATGCGGTCGAGAGCGGACTGGTATATGAAGCGGTCCCAGCCGATGCAGAAGTGGCGGACTCCCATGTCTATGTAGCGCTTCGCCTGCTCGGGTTCGGCGATCTCGACGCGGGGCGGCACGCCATGTTCGATGGATTTCCTGATGACGAGCTCTTCAAAGGGGCGTATGGCATCCGTATACATGAGCCCGGGCTGCGCGCGCGAGAACCCGAAGTCGGCGGGGCCCCATTGGGTCATGTCGACGCCCCTCTCCCTGGCCTTGCTCAATATGGCGTCGATGTTTTCGACGGCGACGTGCTTTTCGATCATGATGGCGATCACCACCGATTCGAGGTCCTCCACGTAGCTCTCGGGCTGGAACCCGGACAGCGCCGGACGGCGAATCTTGACGCCCATGAGGCCGCGGCCCTGCGGGGTGTCGGGCCTGATGAAGCGGCACACCGTCTCCACGTCCTCGGGGGTCCTGATGTCGGTGAAGAGGATGGCCTTGAAGCCCGCGCCCCAGGCGGCCTGGGCCCAGAAGCCCTGGGCCTCCTGGTCCAGCTTGATCATGAGGGGCAAATTGCCGGTCTGGCCGGCCCGCGCCATGTGATAGAGGAGCCGCATGTCGAAGGTGGAGTATTCGGCGCAGTACTCCGCGTAGTCGAAAAGCCCGGTGTCGCCGATGATCTCTGGGATATCGGGGTCGGGGGAGAGGTAGTGGGTGCCGATGGTGGGTTCACCGGCAGCCAGCTTTTCGCGAAGAGTGTTCGGCATGATCATGGTCTGGTTCTCCTGCTGCGGACCGGATGGTCGGGGCAAGGCCGCGCAATCACCCATGCTATACGAAATTCGGCGGCAGGCCGAGGGCGAGGTGTTCCCTGAACGAGCCTACGCCGCTCTGTATAAGACCACGTTTGGTCTCGAAGGTGAACGTGGCGACCCCGACCGGATTCGAACCGGCGATCTCCACCGTGACAGGGTGGCATGTTAGTCCGCTACACCACGGGGCCGAAACCGCACAAACGGCGCGAACGAAATGCCATTATAACGCAGGGGGGACAGTAGGGGCTAGGGGACGCATTTCGGATTGACAAGCCC
>JAAXHX010000303.1 GCA_012270635.1 Dehalococcoidia bacterium
GCCGGTGAGCAGAACGGAGATGGATGGACAATGACAACTAGGAAAGTGGACAAAACGCCGGTGGAGGCCGAAACGGGGTCGGAGGGAGAGGATTTCTACCCCGATGCGAGCCGTAGCCTGGACAGCCTGTGTGAGACGCGGCTCATGGTGCTGCTGAGGGACATGATCGACGCCGAGGACGGCGGGAAGGCGGCGCAGACGTTGGGAGTCAGCTACCGAACCGTGGGGAGGGCGGTCGAGTCGGGCAGGCTCACCCCACGATTGAGCGCCGCTCTGAGGACACACCTGCTGCTGGGGGGCGGCTCGGCTGCCGCCCAGCAGAGGGAGCGGGTCGAGGCGCTGGAGAAGCGGCTGGCGGCGTTGGACGAGGAGTTCAGGGGCGGCCTCGAAGCTCTCGTCGGAGAGGTCAAGACCCTGTCTGAAGCGCAGGCCAGGTCGATGCGCCACGTGGAGCGGCGGCTCGTAGCGCTGGAATCGGGTCGGACCGGGACGGAGACGCCCTCTCCGACCGCCCCTGACCCGAAGGGAGGGTACGTCCCCCCAAGGATGTACCCCCAGCTGGTGACCCCGGAGGCCGAGGATGGAGATGAGAAGGTCTACGGCGACGCCACCCCGGTGATCGCCGAGTGGCGGAAGGCCAGGGCCGAGTTCCTGGAACTGCTGAGGACGGGAACCGCGCTGTCCGCGGCGGAGGCCAAGATGCGAATGCTGCGCCTGGAGATCGCCATCATCGAGGAGCACGAACTGACGCTGCCCCCTGCCTCCTACCCCTGGAAAGGGGAGGACCGGCGTGAGCAGGTCCGGCGGCGCGAGCAGTCGCTGGGAAGTGCGCAGGTGGACCGCAACCGGGCGCTGCTCCGGCTGTGGCTGCGCCGCATCCTCACCTGCGGAATATGGCGGAACTAGGCCCTGTCCAACTCCTGTCGCATCGTTGTCGGACCGCTGTCGTAACGCAGTAAGCAATTCGGGCGCAGGGGGCCGATCCGCCCGTTCTGGGCCTTCCATTCGCCCGGTTGGTCGGGCGATAATCGAGTCACTTTCTGGCTTTTTCCAGCGTTTCCTGCCGAGAAACCTGGAGGGTCCATCCCCGACCCGGAGCGTCCTGACGGATCGAGCCCTGCTCTCCCGACGGCGTTCCACGAGGGAT
>JAAXHX010000304.1 GCA_012270635.1 Dehalococcoidia bacterium
GGTTCGAATCCCTTCGCTCACCCCATGACCCCTGAAAAGTTCACCCGGCGGAAAACGAGCGCCTGTAGCTCAGCGGACAGAGCATCGGTCTTCGGAACCGAGGGTCGGGGGTTCGAATCCCTTCAGGCGCGCCAGCGTTACGCTTTGCGGCAGCGTCAATCCCCACTCCCCTTCCAGGAGGTGGCCCGTGAGATTCGGAGACATAGAGGTCCACGTCATCAGCGACGGCACCTTCAAACTCGATGCGGGCGCAATCTTCGGCGTAGTCCCAAAGACCCTCTGGCAGAGGAAGGTCAAGGCCGACCGCAGGAACAGGCTGCAGATGGGCCTCAACTGCATGCTCATACAGTCCAACGGCCGCAACATCCTGGTGGATACCGGGGTGGGCAAGAAGGAGCCGGACCGCGTCAAGGACATCTACGGGCTCTCCGCCGGCAAGATCCTCCGACGTTTGAAGGAGCACGGGATCGGGCCCCGGGACATCGACCTCGTCGTACTGTCCCACCTCCACTTCGACCACGTGGGGGGCTGCACCCGCTTCAACCCCAAGGGCGAAGTGGTGCCGACCTTCCCCAAGGCCAAGTACCTGGTCCAGCGCGCCGACTGGGACGAGGCAACCCATCCCAACGAGCGGAACAGGGCCGCCTACCATCCCGACGATTTCGAGCCGCTCCTGTTCAGCAAGCAGCTCGAACTCCTGGATGGGGACACAGAGGTCGAGAAGGGCGTCGACGCCGTGCTGACCGGCGGGCATTCGGCGGGACACCAGATAATCATGGCCGGCACCAACCAGCGCAAGGCCGTAATCACGGGAGACCTGGTGGCCACCTCCCATCACCTGCCCCTGCCATACATACCGGCCTTCGACCTCTTCCCCATGGAGAGCATGGAGCGCAAACGCAAACTGCTCGAAGAAGCCGAGAGGCTCGGGTGGCTCCTGATCTTCTCCCACGACCCCGAGACCGTCGCCGGATACGTCGAGAGCCGTGGCGGGCGCGTGACCCTCAAACCTGTCAAGGTCTAGCAGGCTATCGTACCTCTTCTGCTTTCCCTCCCGCTCATATTTCCCTTCCACAGGCTCAGGATAAACTAGGGCTCAGCATGAGCGGTCCCGGGGCCGGATTCCAGATCGGGAATGACGGGAAAAGGGGGATGGATTCCGGCTCGGGGGCCGGAATGACGGGAGAGGGATGGGAGGGGGCTAGGGGCCGGCCCTGCGGACCAGCAACCCCTTGGACAGTTCGCCGGTTGCCACCGTCCGCGTGATTTCGTTGGCGGCCAGGGCCTCGTCCGCCGAATAGGCCCGGATGTAGTTGCCGGAAAGCCCCGACCAGTAGGCTGACTCGTCTAGATCGACCTTCTCCTCCCACAAAACGTCCAGCGGCTTGCCGATGAAAGAGCGCCGGTATCCCGAGCCCGTCTCCTCCGCCAAGGCGAGCATCCGGCCCATCCGATGCCGCTTCTCCTCGTCGGATACAGACCCCTCGAAATCGTAGGCGCGGGTGCCGGGCCTGCGGGAATAGGGGAAGACGTGCATGGACGCGAGGGCCATTTCCCGGCAGAAACGGTAGCTTTCCTCGAACTCCTCCCGGGTCTCGCCGGGGAAGCCGACCATAACGTCGGTGGTAATGGCGATGTCGGGTATGGCCTCCCGGAACCTGTGCACCGATTCCCTGAACTGGGCCACGCCGTACCGCCGACCCATGCGCTTCAGCACGGCATCGCTGCCGCTCTGCAGGGCCATGTGCACGTGACTGCACACTCGGGGGCTGGTGAAGGCTTCCAGCAGCCTCGGCGTTACGTCCTGGGGTTGTATGGAGGAGACCCTCAGCCGGCGCAGCGCCGTCTCTTCCAAAATTCGCTCTATAAGCCCGTGCAAAAGACCGTCATAACTCTCAGGATTCTGGCGAAAATCGGCGGTCGGGGGGTACTGGCCATAGGACCCTATCTGGGGGCCGGTGATGACCACCTCCTTGAAACCCTCCTCCACCCTGGCCCGGATTTCGGGCAAAACCTGGTCCATGGGTACGTTGGACTCCCGGCCCCTCGTCATCGGTATGACGCAGAAGGCGCAGAACTGGTTGCACCCGTCCTGTATCTTCACGAAAGCCCTGCTGCGCCCCGCAACCCCGACGGCTGGCCCCGCCGGCTCTCTCTTCCAGTCCAGCATCAGCTCCGACGCAACTTCCACGATGCGGTCCTTGTCCCTGTTCAGCGCCACTGCATCCACGCTCCCCAGGGCCTTCACCTCCTCCGGGGCCCGGGTGGCGTAGCACCCGGTCGCGATAACCCTGGCCTTGGGATTCCTTCTCCGCGCCCCGCCGAGCCACTGCCTGCCCTTGGCATCGGCCACGTGGGTGACGCTGCAGGTGTTCAGCACGTACAGGTCGGCCTCGGCGGACTGGGGTACGACCTCTAAGCCCGCGGCGGCCAGCTGGCGGCTCATGGCGTCGGCCTCGGCCTGGTTCAGCTTGCACCCGTGTGCGGCGACGGCAACGCGCGGCCTCGCCGGTCTGCCCTTCGCAGGACCGAGGCCCACCACTTCCGACAAGTCGGCTACAGTAGCGTCGGAATTTCTTCCGTCTTCGGACATGGGTCTATACAACAGTCCTTCTCTCTTCAGGATGAACGAGGTCATTATCCGGTATTCCGGGTCCGAAATGCCACTCAAGCCTTCTCTTTATCGGCGCCCGCATATACGCAGCGGCTGTTGTGGTATAATTCACAGCCGAAAGATATTTGCAAACCAACGCGTCTGCACCCGAGCCCTTTACGTCCTGCTGGGGCCGCAACGGCCCAGGGAGTTCCCATGACTGTTCAGACCGCCAGGGCCAGCGGGTCCCCAACCCACCAGCGTCCTCGCCGGGTCCTGCTCGCCGAACCGCCCAACAACCTGTTCGTCGGCTTTAACGCCACCGTTATCGTCGAGCCCCTCGGCCTGGAATACCTGGCCGGCAATCTCCTCGACATCGCCGACGTGCGAATCCTAGACATGCGGGTCGACAAAACCCCCCTGGCCCAGGTCATCGAGGAGTTCAAGCCCGACGTTGTCGGCATCCGCGAGGGTTACACGGTCGACGTATCGTCCGTCAAAGAGGTGGCCCGGCAGATCAAGAACATCTCCCGGGACATCGTGGTGGTGGTCGGCGGTCATCACGTGTCCCTCGCGCCCCAGGACGCCTTCAGCCCGAACGTCGACGCCATTGTCATCGGAGACGGGGAGAACACCTTCCGACGCCTGGTCCTGAGCCTGCAGAATGACCGGGGGCTCGACTCCATCCCCGAGGTCATCTACCGCACGGCCAGCGGGGACTTCGACCGGTCGAATACCAAGACAGCCAAGAAGAGCTCGCTCAAGGAGTTCGACTCCCTTTCCATGAACCAGCGGCCCATGCCCGCCCGGCACCTGGTGGACCGGTACCGGGACGACTATTTCTTCCTCTACCACACCCGGCCCTATTCCGTGGAGATGGCCCGCGGTTGCATCTACCGGTGCAACTTCTGCTCCGTTCACGAGTTCCACCGCGGGGAGTACAAGGTCCAGGGCAACGACCGCACGCTCCTGGAGCTTTCCAAGCTGCCCCGCAACTCCTGGATCAACATAGTCGACGACCTGGCCATCCAGGAGTTGCCCGGCTCCCTGAGGATGGCCTACCCCCCGGGCTTCGACCCCATGGACGACCTCGCCGACAAAGTGATCGACATGGACCTGGGCCAGCGCTACTGGATGCAGGTACGGGCGGACAACGTGGTCCGCAACCCCAAGAAGTTCGAAAAGTGGGCCAAGGCGGGCCTGGACACCGTGCTCATCGGCCTGGAGTCCTTCGAGCAGGACGACCTGAACTCCGTATCCAAAGGCACCCGGGTCGGCGACAACGAGAAGAGCATCGACATTCTGCACGACATGGGCGTCCGCATCTGGGGCGCGGTCATCATCTTCCAGAGCTGGATGGACAAGAACTTCGACAACCTGAAGAACAAGGTGTACCAGAACAAGATAGAGTTCCCCAACTACACCATTCTCACTCCCCTGCCCGGCACCGGACAGTGGAAGGACATGCACACCAAGCTGATCACCAAGGACCCGCCATTCTTCGACTTCCTCCACAGCGTCCTTCCCACCAAGCTGGGCGCCGACAAGTTCTACGAGCAGTACGCCTCCCTCTGGCGGGCCGTGGGGGACGGCGGGATGGACAGGATCCGAAGGATGATCAACGAGGTCTCGACCACCCGGGAGAGCGTCATGAAGTTCCTGCGCCAGTACAAGACCCTATCCGACGTGGAGACCTACCGCCGGGGCATCGAGCTCCTCGAAAGGGGCACGCCCGCGGAGCAGCCCACCCCCTAGACCCGGGCAAAGACAGGACTATCCAGTGCCAGACAACCGCGTAGCCGTCACCGGCGTCGGCCTCGTCACACCCCTTGGCCTGGATGTCGAGTCCACCTGGAGCGGCCTGGTCTCCGGCCAGTCGGGCGTGGGCTATATCACAGCCTTCGATTCCTCGGACTACGAGACCCACATCGCCGCCGAAGTCTCCGACTTCAACCCCAACGACCACCTGGACCGCAAGGCCGCCCGACGCATGGACCGTTTCGTCCAGTTCGCCGTCATCGCCGCCCGAGAAGCGACCCGGGAGTCGGGGCTGGAGGTAACCGACGATAACGCGGGGGACGTGGGCGTGGTTATCGGAAGCGGCATAGGCGGGCTCATCACCCTTTCCGAGCAGTTCAACGTCCTGCGGGACAAGGGTCCGGCGCGCATCAGCCCCTTCCTGGTCCCAATGATGATCACTGACATGGCCTCCGGACAGGTGTCCATAGACCTGGGGGTCAAAGGGCCGAACTACTGCACCACCTCCGCCTGCTCCAGCGGCAGCGACGCCATCGGCACGGCGTACCAGCTGATTCAGGCCGGCAAGGCCAAGGCCATGATAGCCGGCGGCGCCGAGGCCAGCATCACGCCCATCGCCGTCGCCGGGTTCAACGCCGCTCGGGCCCTGTCCACGAGAAACGACGAGCCCCAGAAGGCCTGCCGACCCTTCGACGCGGGCCGGGACGGCTTCGTCATGGGCGAAGGGGCCGCGCTGTTGATGCTGGAGGAGATGGACCACGCCGTCGGGAGGGGCGCACCCATTCTCGCCGAGGTGATCGGGTACGGGAGCTCGGGCGACGCATTTCACGTCACCGCACCCGCGGAGGGCGGAGAGGGCAGCATCCGGGCCATCAAGATGGCCTTGGACGACGCCCAGGTCCAACCCGACGACGTCGACTACATCAACGCCCACGGCACCTCCACCCCCCTGAATGACAAGTTCGAGACCCTGGCCATCAAGAAGGTCTTTCAGGAAGAGGCCTACCGCATCCCCATCTCCTCCACCAAGTCCATGACAGGCCACCTGATAGGAGCCGCCGCCGCGCTGGAGGCCGCCATCACCGTGCTGGCCATAGACCGCGGCGAAATCCCGCCCACCATCAACCTGGAAGACCCCGACCCCGAGTGCGACCTGGACTACACCCCCCACACCGCCCGCCGCGGCGAGGTCAAGGTGGCCCTCTCCAACTCCCTGGGTTTCGGGGG
>JAAXHX010000305.1 GCA_012270635.1 Dehalococcoidia bacterium
CCTTCTCTCGCCCCCTATGAGACCTACCCCCTCTTCGAGGCGCTGCAACGCACCGCCTCCCGCCTCCCCGACAAGACCGCCGTCATCGACGGAGACCGCACTTTCACTTTTGCACAGCTCGATGAGCAGAGCGACAGGTTCGCNNCCAACTGCGCCGAGTTCGTCACCGCGTACTTCGGCATCCTCAAGACGGGCGCCATCGTCGCCCCCGTCAACGCCGCCTACCGTGCCAGGGAATTGGCCCACCAGCTCGACAACTCGGGCGTCCGGGTCCTCGTCTCTCACCAGGCCACCCTGCCCGTCGTCGAGGCCGCCCGCCCCGACCTCCCGTCCCTCGGAACGGTCATAAACGTCGGCCCTCCCATCCCCGACACCCTCGACTTCGACAGGCTCGTCTCCGGCGCTACGCGCCGACCCCCCTCCGTCACCATAGACCCCAGGGAGGACCTGGCTGCGCTGCCCTCTTCCAGCGGCACCACCGGCCTTCCCAAGGGCGTGATGCTCACCCACTTCAACCTCACCAGCAACATGGAGCAGACCCTCAAACGTCCCGGCGAGGCCTCTGCCCCCACCGAAGACGACGTTCTCCTCGTCCACCTTCCCCTCTTCCACAGCTACGGCATGACCGTGCTCATGAACGCCGCCATCGCCGCCGGGGCAACCCAGGTCCACATGGGCCGTTTCGACATGGAGCAGTTCCTCGACCTCGTCTCCCGACACCGCATATCCATGCTTTTCACCGTCCCGCCCGTGGTCCTAGGCGTGACCCAGGTCCCGGACATTGCGTCCCGGGACCTCTCCTCCCTGCGCCTCTGCCTCTCCGGCGCGGCCCCCCTCTCCGAGGAGCTCCAGTCCCGCTTCGAGCGTCTCACCGGCGTACCCACCGTCCAGGGCTACGGCCTCACCGAGACCTCCCCCGTAACCAACCTGGACTTCGTCGAGCCCGATCGTCGGCGCCCCGGCTCCATCGGGCCTCCCGTCGCCGACACCGATGAGAAGATCGTCGACCCCGAGGACGGGACGCGGGAGCTTGGGCCCGGTGAAATCGGCGAGCTCATCATCCGCGGCCCCCAGGTGATGAAGGGCTACTGGCGCAACCCCGAGGCCACCGCCGAAACCATGATGGGCGACTGGCTTCTGACCGGAGACATGGCCCGCATGGACTCCGACGGCTACGTCTACATCGTCGACCGCAAGAAGGAGCTCATCAAGTACAAGGGCTTCCAGGTGGCCCCCGCCGAGATGGAGGCCCTCCTCCTGGAGCACCCCAACGTCGCCGACGCTGCCGTGGTCGGCAAGCCCGACGAGGAGGCCGGCGAGCTTCCCAAAGCCTTCGTTGTGGCCAAGGACCCGGTCCTCACCGCCGATGCGGTCATGGCCTTCGTCGCCGAGCGCGTCGCCGGGTTCAAGAAGATTCGAGAGGTCGAGTTCATCGACGAAATACCCAAGAGCCCTTCGGGGAAGATCCTCCGCCGCGTCCTCGGCGATATGGAGAGGGCCCGGTAGGCCGGACGATATCCACTCTCCTCCACCCCGCCCACGGACATGACGCCCCTTAGCCCACCCGGAAGGCCCTAGCTCCATGCCCCGGGTTGCCATCGCGGCCGCGGCATCCTCATAGCCTTCTGGAAAGCGCCCTCGTGGCTGGTTGTCGTCCTAGTTGGCGGCGTCGGGGCCCTGGTGGCCGTATGGGAACCTTTCACTCTGTCGCAGATTGTGACCTTAAATTGACCCTCAAAATCAGGGGTGCTATCCTCACTCCATCCGGCGCCGGACGCCCGAGTCCGAAGGAGGACGCCCGTGTACACGCTCATCAGGTCCCTGCCCCTGCGCTCGATTCTCACCGCCCAGGCCCCGGCCCTCGCCGCTTCCTGGATCATCGCGGAGATCTTCTACAAGTTCCACAGCTTCACCTTGGAGCTTGCCGCCTTCTTCGCCACGTGGTTCGTCATAGACGCTGCCATCTCCTTCGCCCTGCGCCTCTTCAACCGACAAAGGGCCGGAGACTCCCGGGCCTGACCCCGGCCCCCTTTTCCCAATCTCCACCGAGACCGGAGGCCCCGAATGCCCTTCGACCAGTCCTTCCTTCGCAATCTAGAGTGGCGGTGCATAGGCCCGCCTAGAGGCGGGCGCGTCATCGCCGTTGCCGGGGACCCCGCCGACGCCATGACCTTCTACTTCGGCGCGTGCGCCGGGGGCGTGTGGAAGTCCGATGACGGAGGGACCTATTGGCAGAACGTCTCCGACAGCTATTTCAAGACCGCGGCCGTCGGCGCCATCGTCGTCGCCGACTCGGACCCGAACGTGGTCTATGCCGGCATGGGTGAGTCCTGCATCCGCACCGACGTCTCCCACGGCGACGGCGTCTACCGTTCCTCCGACGCGGGCCGCTCCTGGTCCAACGTCGGCCTGCAAGATACCCGATATATCGCCCGGGTCCGAGTCCACCCCACCAACCCCGACCTGGTCTACGTCGCCGCCCTGGGCCACGCTTGGGGCCCCAACCCCGAGCGCGGCGTCTACCGCTCCCCCGACGGCGGCCGCTCCTGGGAGCACGTCCTCTATAAGAACGACACCACCGGCGCCATAGACCTATCTCTCGATCTCGGCAACCCCCGGATAATGTTCGCCGCCCTGTGGGACGTCCAGCGCAGACCCTGGGCATTGTCCAGCGGAGGCCCCGGGAGCGGCATCCACCGTTCCACCGACGGCGGCCTGACCTGGGAGGACATTTCCGGCAACCCCGGCCTACCAGAAGGCATCAAGGGGCGTATCGGCGTTGCAGTGTCCCCCGCCAGGCCGGGCCGAGTATGGGCCACCATCGAGGCCGAAGACCCGGGTGTCTTCCGCTCCGACGACTATGGCGACACCTGGACCCTGGTCAGCGACAACCGAGACCTCCAAGGCAGGCCCTGGTATTACCAGCACATCTTCGCCGACACCCGGGACCCCGACTCCCTTTGGATTCTCAACTACAAGGCTTGGAAGTCCATCGACGGCGGCGCCAACTTTTTCGAGGTCTCCACCCCCCACGACGACAACCACGACCTCTGGATCGACCCTCGAAACCCCCTCCGCATGATTGAGGGCAACGACGGCGGCGCCTGCGTCTCTTTCAACGGCGGCGAGACCTGGTCCTCCATCTACAACCAGATGAC
>JAAXHX010000306.1:0-6127 GCA_012270635.1 Dehalococcoidia bacterium
TCGGGCCACGGGTCTATCAGTATCACCTCTTCACCCGCTACCGAGATCAACCCCCCGATGTAGCTCCCCACCGCCCCCGCCCCGACGAACGCCAAGCGCTTATTCATGCTGTCCCCTCTTGACCGCTGAATTCGATTCCAAATTGCCGTGGCCTTGGCCCTCACGATACCATCAATGCGCTCAAAATGTGCGGTTGGCCGAAAGCAGGGCCTCCTAAACCCTCTGCACAAGTTCCAAGACCTCCGTGTGGCATCACAATTTTCGGATCGAGATGCTCTCAAAGTCATATAATAGTCCCTATTCACCCCGACCAAGGTCTAGTGTGAAAATTCTTTTCCATACACTTCTGATTATCTTCATAGCCGGTATCGCAGGGCTGGCCAACGTCGTCTGCGGAGCTGGATCTCTGCCGGTCCCCATCGTAGAACGACTGGTGGGACAGACCGATGATGAGACTTTGGTCATCGGCCTCAGGTCCCCTCGCATTAGCTCCGACGGTGGGATGACTTGGCGATTGGGTCAGTGGTGTAAATGGGATGAGAGTGTAGACCTCTCGTCTAACGCAATGCGGTCGGATGAATGCGCAGAGATTAAATGGGGACAGGAGAAAGTAGAGACTCCGAGAGGGACTCACGCCATACAAGAAGGCCGTATAGTCCTCATTACTGCCCACACGCGCCACATAGTCTACTCCCCACCTCATCTGGAAGATGAAGCCGATGTGCGATTTAACGAATTCGTGAGCCGTCGTGACGCATGCTATGGGTCGGGCTGTTCGCCATACCCGATTAACATCGTTTACCACACCTCCACCGGCAACGTTGTCGCATCCATGGGGATACAAGGGCCCATCGTAGTAGACAAAGATGGGCACTGGAAGCACGTGACTGAGGGATTCTCGCCTACAGAGTTTTCCACGGCCAATCAGATGCGCACCGTGTTCAGCGCCCCCGAGCTTTGGGGCGTTGCAGTGGCCCTCGCTCTGGCAGCTACAGCGACCGTACTTGCATTCTTGCAGGTGCCCACGATCATTGCCAATAGGCGTATTCCATTCGGACGCCGGGTTTCTCTTCTGGTTGCACCGTTGATAATGGTGCCGGTAGTTTTCGCAGCGATGAGTGGATTTGGTATCGTGGAGGCGTTCGGCATAGCTCTCTTTGCGCTGCTCTTGCTGTTGCCCTGCGCCCTTCGGAAGGAGGCTTCAGGGGCCATCGGGCTGGCTGCTTCGGTGTACGCCGTCATCGCGTGCCTAGTGGCTTTGAAGGCGCTCTTTTCTGGCTATGTCAGCCATTACAGCTATCCTGACGCTGAGGAGGTGCAGACAATCATAGGCACAGTGGGGGGGATAGCTTTAGGTCTTATCGCCCTGGTCGCTCTCAGCAGATCGGCCTCGCGTGATCCTCAACTACTGGTCACCGTACAACTGGCAATGGTTGGGCTCTACGCTATGGGATTCCTTGTGGGGATAGTACAGGGCTTCGACCTCGGAGCCGCCAAGTTATACGCCCTTGCTTTGGTTTTAGCAGCGGCATTATTTTTTGGTTACTATCTTTACCACAGGCAAGGGGCTGCTCCGTAGACAGCCCCCGCCCCGACGAACGCCAAGCGCTTACTCACCTTTGCCTTCCTCCCCGGCCCCGAAGGCCGGCATGACCCCTTCGTGGAACCGGGTCAGCTGTTCCGAGTACTCTTTCAGAGGCATGCCCTCTGGCCAGTGCAATATCACGTGCTCCAGCCCCGGGTATAGGGCCTCGAACTCCTTCAACACGCTGACCACGTAATCGGAATCGCCGCACAGCCAGACCTTCTGGTCGACCCCGTCCTCCAGGGTCGGTGGGCGGCTTGGTGCGCCCGGCGTACCCCAGGGCCGACCCTCGGCGTCCGTGTACCGGACCAGCCCGAAGGGAGCGAACCACTTGTACCGCTCGTCGTGGAACAGCCTGGCCCGCTCCATCGCCTCTTCCTGGCTCCCCGATATGTAGAAGAACAGGCCCAGGGCCAGGTCCTCTCCCAGCGCCAGCTCCCTCCCGACCTCCGCCGCCGCATCCCGGTATTCATGAAACACCTGGTCGACCAGTTTCTCCCCCGTCCCGTGCACCACTCCCTTGATCCCCGTTTGGGCTATGTACCGCAGCGTCCGGCGGCTGGCTATCGGCTGCCACACGTCTACGGGCCTGTGGACGGGTCTCGGCACCAGGGTGATGTCCTTCAGGTCGTAGCCCCGGTACTCGACCTCGGCGGGAAGGGAGTAGTGTTTGCCCTGGTGGGTGAAGGAATCCTCGTTGAACGCTTTGAAGATGATCTCCATCTGCTCCATGAAAAGCTCTTTGTTGGCGTCGTTGTCCCGCATCGGCGAGCCGAAGGTCTCGACCTCCCGGGTGTGGTATCCCCGACCCACCCCGAAGATCACCCGGCCCCCTGACAGTATGTCCGCCATCGCGAAGTCCTCGGCCAGCCGCAGCGGGTGCCACATCGGCACGATGTTGAACGCGCACCCGAACTTGAGGTGCTTCGTCTGCGTCGAAAGGTAGGTGCTGAGCATCAGCAGGTTCGGGATGCACTCGTACCCCTCGCGCTGGAAATGGTGCTCCGCCAGCCAGAGGGCGTAGTAACCCTGCGAGTCCATCTGCCTGGCTATGGACTCGGCCATGCCGAAGCACTCGACCAGCCTCTCGTTCGGGTATCGGCGGTCTTCCGGCGACGTTCCGTTCGCCCCGACGTTGTCCAACTCGATGTGGCCCACGTACAGGGAGGAGAAATGCTTGATCATCTATCCGGCTTCTTCCTGACCCGACTCCGGGTCCTCGCTAGGTGGCCATGTACCCGCCGTCCACCGGGAACACGTGGCCCGTGACGTAGGACGCCGCATCCGTGCACAGCCACACCACCACCTCCGCTATCTCCTCCGGCGTCCCCATCCTCCCGATAGGCTGCTCGTCGTCCAGCTTTTCCTGGGGCGTGTTATTGGAGTCCATGATCAGCTTCATCATGGGCGTCTGGATGACTCCCGGGGCCACCGCGTTCACCCGTATCCCCTGCCGCGCGTAGTCCATGGCCGCGCTCTTGGTCAGCCCGGCCACCCCATGTTTGCTGGCCGTGTACGCCGAAGTTCCCCTCGAGGCCACCAGTCCCGCCACCGACGACGTGTTAACTATCGCCCCTCCACCCTGCTCCAGCATCACCGGAATCTCGCACTTGATGCAGAGCCAGACGCCCTTCAGGTTCACGCCTATCACCCGGTCCCATTCGTCCTCGGGGTATTCGTGGAATGTGATCCGGGCCCCGGTGTGTATTCCCGCGTTGTTGAATGCGGCGTCTATCCGCCCGAACCTCGACACCGTATCCGATACCATCCGCTCAACCTCTTCGGCCCTGGATACGTCCGCCGTTAACCCCGCCGCCTCGCCCCCGCCGCCGGTAATCATATCCACCGTTTCCTGCACCGGCCCTTCCGCCAGGTCCACGGCCATCACCTTCGCGCCTTCCCTCGCAAACACCAGTGAAGTGGCCCTCCCGATCCCCGACCCCGCTCCCGTTACCAGCGCCACCCGTCCCTTCATGCTGTCTCCCATTTCACGCCTCCTCCCAATTTGGTATCTGACGGCTCCAAACGCTCACCCTGAGCCTGTCGAAGGGTCGAGCGGCGCCGAAGGCTGTACATTCCTTTGCCTCTCACCCCTCGATCCCCGCATAGTGCAAGCTCTGCCCCACGATGTCGACGCCCACAAGCTCGCTGTGCGCCGCCAGCAGCTGCCGCGTCACCGGCCCCGGTATCTCGCTCCCGATAGGGCGCTTGTCGACCCGGGCCACAGGGACTATGCGGGGGCTGGTGCGGCTGAAGAACACCTCGTCGGCGGTATAGAGGTCATAGGGCTGTAGGTCCTCATCGTAGGCCGGGATGCCGAGACCCTCGGACAGCTCGAACACCACCTGCCGGGACACTCCCTGCAGGATGTTGTCGTCCTTGGGCGTCCTCAGAACGCCATCCTTGACGATGAACACGTTGTATCCCAGGCCCTCGGTCACATTCCCTTCCATGTCCAGAAGGAGGGGCAGGCCCTCCGGGTCGATGTCCCGGGCCTCGAGCTCCGCCAGCACGAAGTTCATGCGGCTGTGGTGCTTCACCTTGGCGTCCAGCATCGTGCTGGAATAGCTCCGCACCTTGGTGACGATGGCGTGGGCCCCGTTCACGTAGAACCTGGCGAAGTCGGCGAAGTCGATGGGCTTGATGATCACGCACACGCTCGGGGGCCCGTCCACCGAGGCGCCCCGGGTAACGATGGGGTTGATGGCGAAGTCCCCTACGTCGTTGCGCCGGTGGTCGTTCCGGGCCACCCCCTCCCGACACACCCCCACCATCTCGTCCTGCGTCAGCCCCGGGTCCACCCGCACGTACTTCAAAGAGCGGTACAGCCGGTCCACGTGGTCCTCCAGCCTGAACGGCGCCCCTGCGAAGGTGCGTCCCTGGTCGAACACCACGTCGGCCACCATGAACCCGCGGTCGTGGGGTGGGAACCGCACCTCGCTATAGGGGACCCAGTCCCCGTTGAAATAGGCCGTATAGTCGTCGTAGTTACCCATCTTTCCCTCCTGTTCATCCCCTCTCCCGTCAAGGGACCTTTGCGCAACTCTTCTGCTATTTTGCCGACCCCCTCCCGCTCATACTTCGACAGGCTCAGCACGAGCGGCCCCGGCCCCCTTCACGCTCATGCTCCCTCGAACAGGGCCACCGGCGCCCGACCCTCCACCAGCTCGAACAGCTCGACCCCCGGCTCCCGGGCCATTCGCCTCAGGAACGGCTCCGCTTCCAGCCAACCCTCGGGGCTCCCGACGCCCCGACGCTTGATCTCCCCCGAGGCCACCATCAACGTCGCCAGCGCCGCCACCGACGTCGTTCCCCTCCTCGAAAAGTCCTGGGCCTCGAACACCCGGCGGCACGGAGCGCCGTCTCGCTTTCCCTCCACCCTGACCCGCACCGCCATCGGTTCGTCCAGCGGCTCTATGTCGAAATAGGGCTTTCCCGCCTCCGACGATAGGAAGGCCATCATGAACTCCATCGGGCTGGTCCCGAGGCCCGGGATGCAGTCATAGGAAGTGAGCCCCCAACGCACCATCGCCTCCATGAGGTCGGTCCCCTCGGGCTGGTGCAGCCCGCCGCTCGCCGTGACTTCGACCAGGCCCGGCAGTGACCGGGAGATGCTCACCGGGTCTGGCACGCCCGTATAGTACACCTGCTTCCCTCCGACCGGCGGCAGAAACGCGATACCTTCCTTCCCGGCGAACGCCCCCGGTTTTACATAATCCCCGTCCATGAACTGGGGAGCCAGGCCGCTGTTGATCCTCAAGAAGTGGTGTATAGCTGCAGGATAGTTGAGAGAGTAGTTCCACGAAAACCAGATGTTCACTTTGCGGGGCTCGTCCATGCTGTCGTAGCCGTATCGGGCCAGGACCCCGCTCAGCCCGGGCATGATCCCGCATCCGGTCAGCACGGCGACTCCTGCCTCTTTAGCCATCTGGTCCCAGTCGGGGTTGAAGAACAGCTCTTCCGTCACCTCGTGGTCGTCGGCCATGTCCACGTAATGGGTCCCCGTCTCTATCGCCGCCTCCACCACCTTCAAGCCGTGCAGGTGATACGGCCCCGTGGCGTTGAAGACCGTGTCGATGCCCCTCAGCGCCTCCCTCAACCCCGCCCCATCGTCCACGTCCAGCGTCATCCACCGGCCTCCCGTCTTCTCCCCCACCCGACGCGCCCGCTCCCCGACCTTGTCCGCCGCCAACAGCTCCACCCCCTCGCCCTCCGCGGCGATCTGATAGGCTATGCCCCGCCCATGGAACCCGCATCCCAGCGCCAGGACTTTCATGCCCTCTCCAGCAGGGGCGCCACCTCTGCGGTATACCGACCCAGCTGCTGCATCATGTCCGGCCCCACGAACCGGAGTACGGGCGTCGTGCATCCCGCGTCCAGGTAGGAACGGATCTTGTCCGCGACCTCCTCCGGCGGCCCGTAGGCCACCCACAGGTCGATCAGCCCCGGCGTCACGAAGGCGGGCCCGTAGTAGGAGACCAGGAATTGGTGGGCCTGCTCATAGGCGAGATCCCGGTCGTCGTTGATGTTGACCATCAGGTG
>JAAXHX010000306.1:6234-8874 GCA_012270635.1 Dehalococcoidia bacterium
CCGTCGGCGTGCCGGGCCACCCGGCGGAGCACCCGGTCCAGCAGCTCCGGTTTCACGTCGCCCTTGGGATTGACCGCCAGCCATATCGGCGCCCGGGCCTGCATTGGCTTCGGCAGGGCCGCCACATCCTCGAACTGGAAGAAGCGACCCTTGTGGGTGACCTTCTCCTCCGACCAGAGTCTCCGCAATATCTCCATCCCCTCCAGCACCCGGCCCACCCTCTCTCCCGAGGCCACGCCCATCACCTCCAGTTCCTGGGCGTATTGCGGCCCGTACCGGGCCGAGCCCCCGTTTCAGACGGCCAGAATCGTCCTGCCGCCCGACAGCACGTCGAGGCTCGCCCACTGGATCGCCAGTTGAATCGGGTTGCGGAGGGGGAAGCTGGCCAGGCAGATGGCGCCCAGCTTTACGTAACGTGTCCTGGCGGCGATGGCGGAGAGGAGGACCAGGTAATCGAGCCTCGGCTTGGAAAGCAGGTTGTCCCCGACCCATACGCCGTCGAAGCAACCCGACTCTTCCGCAGCGATTGCCGCATCCACCAGCTCCGACACCGTTGTCCCACCCGACACCACCGACCTGTTGGACAGGCTTATCCCGTACTTGACCCGACCCATGACGCATGCCCTCCCGCAAAGACGGCAAGCCCACCGCTCAGAAAAGGAAGTGGGGTTGCCCGGATGAACGGGTGCTATTATATACCCGCCTCGGGCCCCGGACTTTCGCCATACACCAGCCGGAACGGGAGATTTTACCCGCCCGAATTTCACCTCTGCCATATCGTCATTCCTGCGGAGGCAGGAATCCAGGGGTGGGGTCGCTTGCACTAAAACCATGCAACCCCACCGCGTACGGGGGGGGGGCTGTGGGGCTGCTCGTGCTGAGCCTGTCGAAGTATGAGCGGGGGGGGAGAGGGCCGGGCCAAGGCCCCTAAAATAGAACAAACGCAGTAACCGAATAATCCGAGACCCTCAAAGAAACCAGATACCCCATCATGACAACCACACACCCCAAGACCCTAGACACCGTGATCGTGGGCGGCGGCCTGTCCGGCCTCGCCGTCGCCTACCGACTCCAGGACCAGGAAGTCCTCCTCCTCGAGAAGGAGGACTATTGCGGCGGGCGCACCCTCTCCCGGCAGATGGGGGAATACGTCTACAACATGGGCGCCCAGGTGGTCAACGGAGACGACAGCCTGGTCGGGCCCCTCGCCGACGAGCTCGGCGTCACCCGCAGCCTGATCAACAAGACCAAGCTTCCCATAATCATGAAGGGCAAGCTCGTCGCCGCTTCCAACGAACCCTCCTTCCTCTGGCAGCTTCCCATCTCCCTCGCCGACAAGGTCAAGCTCGGGTGGCGGGTGCTCAATATCCGGCGCAAATACGGCAACGTCCGCAAGGACTTCCCAGACATCGACGACCCGGACATCATCCACCTCAACTCCCTCACCCTCGCCGAGTATATGAAAGTGGACTCGGGTGACCTGCGAGACCTCTGGGACATCGTGGCCCTCGCCACCACGACCACCCACGCCGGCGATTCCTCCGCCTACCATCCCATCAGCACCTTCCTCCATTTCATGGCCAAGGAGTACTTCGTCAACGGGGGCACCTGGCAGATCGCCCGTACCCTCTGGGCCCGACTCTCCGACAGGATAGAGACCTCGGCGGAGGTCTCGAAGGTTGTCCAGGACGATGACGGCGTCTCCGTCACCTACTCCCAGGGCGGGCAGCCACGGACCGTGCGCGCCAAAAGGTGCGTTATGGCCGTTCCCGCGCCCCTGGCCCTCGCCATGGTCGACCCCCTCCCCGGCTGGAAGCGCGAGGCTCTTGCCGCCGCTCGGTACGGCTCCATCACCAGTGCCGGCTTTCTCCTGGACCGCCCCTCCGAGGACTTTCTCGGCCATGGGGTCTGGAGGGTGCCCACCGTGGGCCGTAACATCGTTTCCGTTACCAATCCCACCATCACCTTCCCCCAGGAGGTTAAGGACAGGACCGGACAGGGTCTTCTGCGGGTCTACACCGCCGACCAGGAGTCCAAGAGGCTGATGAAGCTATCCGACGGCGAGGCCCTGGAGTCCCTCATGGAAGAGCTCTATGCCGTCCTGCCCGACACCCGGGGCCACGTCGTAACCGGGGCTCTGAAGCACTGGCAGCACGGCGGCAGCCCGTGGCGCGTCGGGCGTCTGGCCCACGTCCCCGCCATCCAGGCCCCGACCGGCAACATCCACTACTGCGGAGACTACACCGCGGGTTCCGGCATGGACGCTGCAGTCCACTCTGCGTCCCGGGTCCTCACCGAAATGGGCCGCACCCCCCTGTTCCCGCCCCCCGCCTAACCCATCCTTTATACGTCATTCCGGCCCCCGAGCCGGAATCCATCCCCTCCCGTCCCCCTTGGTCAAGTCACGTCATTTCCTGGGGGATGGCGGGGGGTCTCCCCCACCTTAGCTCGGAATGCAGGCCGTCACCATTATCTCCACCAGCAGGTCCGGCCTGTTGAGCATCACCTCCACCGTGGCCCGGGCCGGCTTGTCCTTAGTGAAGTGCCTGTTGTACTCCTCGTTGTACGCCGGCAGGTCTTCGCGCTTCGTCAGCCACGCGTTCACCGAAAGCACGTTGTCCAGGTCCGTCCCGGCCGCTT
>JAAXHX010000307.1 GCA_012270635.1 Dehalococcoidia bacterium
GCCAAGTGGGCGAGCACGTTGGTCTGCTGGGCGGTGGTGATCGGGTGTCGGGGCCAGGTGGTGACGATGGACGTGCCGAGGAGTATGGACTCGGTGCGCATCGCCGCGGCGGCGAGCAGGGTGATGGGGTCGGCGTCCCCGCCGGAGGTCGCCCATGCGGCCTTGACGCCTAGTTCCTCCAGCCGCTGTATCTGCCCGGCGATTTCCCGAGCGTCCCGCCCCGAGACCTCCACCCCGATAGTTCTCATAGTCATGACAAGCTCCCGCTACTGAAATGTCTGGGACGCCGCAGGCGCCTCTTCCCTCTCGAACACCGGCATGACGCGCTCGGCGAAGAGTTCCAGGCTGCGCATCACCTTTTTGTAGGGTAGGCCCACGGGGTTGGGCCAGAGGGTGACGTGCGCGCAATTGAGCTCGGTGCGGAGCCGGTCTATCCTTTCGGCCACGTACTCCGGGGACCCGACCCAGATGATCTCCTTCTCCATCAGGAAGTCGAACCATTCTGCGTTCAGGTCCCGGTCCTTCAAAGATTCCCAGGAGGCGACGCACGACTGCTTTCCCCGACTGGCGTTCAACCCGACCGTAATGTCGTACCAGCGGTTGATGCCCTCCCGGGCCTCCCGCTCCGCCTGCTCCTGGGTCTCGGCGACGTAGCAGGTGCGCATCACGTTGAGGGTCTTGCCGTCGGCGCTGCGGCCCATGGGCACGTCCCGACCCCAGACCCGGGACGCCGTCTCCTTGTAGGTCGTCCATGCCTCCCTGACCCCTTCGAAGGAGCGGCTGAGACAGGTTGTCGCGTGGCCCCGCTCCGCGGCGAAGGCGTGGGACGCTGTGGAGTCGGCGGCCTGCCAGATGGGAGGGTGGGGCTTCTGGTAGGGCTTTGGCCGCACGGTAAGGGCTAGGACCTCGCCGTCGGGGCCATAGTGCTCGGGCACGTCGGAGTAGATTCGGGGGCCCTGCTCCTTCCATCCGCCGGCGGGAAACTTGTAGAACTCGCCATCGTGGACGAATCCCTCCTCGGTCCAGGCCTTGAGCAGGACGTCCAGGGTCTCGCTGAACAGGGCGTAGTTCTTCTTCTGGTCCCGACGGTCGGCGTCGGGGTTGAAGGTAACCCCGGCCAGGGTGTTCACGCCGCGGGCGATCCCAACGTCCAGTCTGCCCCGGGTCATGTTGTCCAGCAGGGCCAGGTCCTCGGCCAAGCGGACCGGGTGCCAGTCGGGGAGGACGCAGGCGCTCTGCCCGACCCTGAGCCGCTTGGTGTGGGAGGCCAGATGCGTGTTCACGAGGACCGGGTTCGGCGCGGCGATCCAGAAGTGCTGCTCCCCGATCCATATCGTGGTGAAGCCCGCCTGGTCGAAGAGGGCGGCTTCTTCCCGCCACTCCTCCATCATCAGGTCGGCGGGGTACCGTTCCAGCAGGTGGTAAAAGACGTTGCCGTCGAACCTCAAGGACTCGGGCTCCCTTCAACGAGAAGTGTCACGCGCGTTCTGCCCCTGGTGACGCGGGCGTTGCCGGGCCGGGCCCCAACCCCCGACTTGGATGTCCGAGCTCCCCTAGTTCGCGCCCGCGCTCACCTGGTCTATTACCCGCAGGTAGTTGCCGCCCATGATCTTGGTGACCTCTTCTTCGTTGAAGCCCTGCTCCCGGAGGCCGTTGGGGATGCGCCCCAGCCCCGAGGGCTGCTCGCACCACTCGGGCCAGTCGATCTGGGGCCACTTGGGGCTGTGGAAGCCCTTGGCGCTCATGAACTTGGGCACCTCTCGGGACCAGTGGCCCCGGGCCCAGTAGCGCTTTTCGTCGGGGAGGAAGCCCGTGTTGTGGTCGCTGCCGAGGCCCACGTGGTCGATTCCCATGAACTCGACGGTGCGGGCCACCATGTCACAGAACTGCTCCAGGGTGCCGTCGGGGGCGAATAGGTTGGGATAGGTCCCCAGGCCCATCACGCCGCCGTTCTCGGCGAGGGCCCTCATCATGTCCTCCGACTTGTTGCGCTGGACGTCCTTCCACCACAGGGGATTGGCGTGGGTGATGGCTACGGGCTGGGTCGAGGCCTCGATGGCGTCCATGGAGGTGCGCTCACCGGTGTGAGAGAGGTCTATCACCACGCCGTGCCGGTTCATCTCGGCTATCACGTCCCGCCCGAAGTAGGTCAGACCGCTGTCGTTGGGCTCGTAGCAGCCGCAGCCGAT
>JAAXHX010000308.1 GCA_012270635.1 Dehalococcoidia bacterium
GACGGCAGCCCGGCCCCCGAGCCCCCTTTCGGGAGCAGCGCGCGTCGGTCACTGACGGCCTTCCTGCAGATGTTGGATGGGCTGATAGAGGATGGCAAGGGGCAGGACGTCGTGCGGCTTATCGAGATGGTGGCGGACAGGACCGGCTACAAGGACTACCTGCTTGAGTCGGAAGACCGCGGCGAGGAGCGCTGGGACAACGTCCTGGAGCTTCGTTCCGTCGCCGCCGAATACCGGGGCTTGGAACCCGACGAGAGCCTGACTGCCCTCCTGGACGGCGTGGCCCTCGTATCCGAGACCGACGATCTCGACGCCCGGGCCAACGCCGTCACCCTCATCACCCTCCACCAGGCCAAGGGGCTGGAGTTCCCCGTAGTGTTCTTGGTCGGGATGGAGGAGGGCCTGCTGCCCCACCGCCGCTCCATCGATGATCCCGACCAGATGGAGGAGGAGCGTCGACTCTGCTATGTGGGCATGACTCGGGCCAAGCAGCGGCTATACTTGCTGAGGGCCTTTCGCAGGAACATGATGGGTTCCAGCAACGTGAACCCCGCCTCCAGGTTCCTGGAGGCCATCCCCCAAGGTCTCACCGCCAACTTCTCCAGGACGCCCAAGGGCTACCAGACCCGCGCCGATGACCTGTGGTGGTCGCCGCCGCAGCCAAAGGCCAAAAAAGAGGGCGCGTATTCCATGGGAGACCGTGTCAAGCATGGGTCATTCGGTGAGGGGATAGTGGTAGCGTGCGGAGAGTCGGGGGACGATCAGACGATCACCGTGGCCTTCAAGGGCAAGTACGGTGTCAAGAAGCTGCTGCTGGGCTACGCCCCCCTGGAAAAGCTTACTTGAGCTAAGCCCATTCTTTCCGTCATTCCGGCCCTCGAGCCGGGATCCATCCCCTCCCCCTCCGTCATTCCCGACTCCGACCGGGAATCCATCCCTGCCGTGGGACCGCTCGTACTGAGCCTGTCGAAGTATGAGCAGGGGGATGGCTTGCTGGAGCACGCGTGTATCGAGACCCCCGCGTGGCCCTTCGGCAAACCTTAGGGTGGGTGGGAGTCAGGCCCGACTACCCAACCACTGAAATCGTGTCTCCGACTGCTATGTCCCCGCCCCGGGCCACGCGCGTCAGCATCCCCCGCCGACCTTCAAGCTCATCCTTCAGGCCCGGCCGGACTTCGTCCATGCGCTCGCAAGGGTTGCAAAGCTCGGTGATCTCCAGCTCCACCTCCGCCCCGATGCGGACCTTCTGGCCCGGGGCGAGGGCGTAGATGTCCATGTCCCGGGTGGTGATGTTCTCCCGCACCGTGCCGGGCGTCAGACCCAGCGACTCCAGGGTTTCCCTGTCCATGAGGAGCACCTGCCGCTTGGCCCGGTTCATGCCTCGCTTGACGGCGTATCGGTCCCCCTCGATGCCCAAGTTCTCGATGACTCGGGCGCTGGACTGGGACTCCATCTCACCGAAGTGGCTCTTTGCGACGTTGATAGCGTGGACTTGAGGTCCGTCAGCCATGGTCTCGCCCTCCCTGCCCGGTTGGATGTGGGTGAGTATATGCGGCTTGGCGGGCCGGTGTCCAACCCAAGTAAATATGATTTTCGGGATGCGCCTATATTGAAATAACGCGACTTTCTGGGGTAGCGTGAAGGTTAGCGCGCCATTCCGTCTCTAATTCAAGTCCGAGTTTCTTATAGTTCGCGGCACCGGTCATGATGGTCGCGTCACCCTTCTCTCTGGGATATAAGTCGGGTGATTTCTTGCTTCCCGACTTCGAAAACCAGTATTCATACTCGGATATCTTCGATGCTCCTATCATCTCGATGAACCGTTCTTTGGTTAGGTTGAGATTCTTACCGTCCAGATTAAAAATGGTTTTTAGGATCGCTGCCAAAGCAATGTGGCATGCAGAGGATCCAATTGGAGCCCACAAAACATTCGTTTGCGGCTCATCATCTGCTGTGGGGTTTACTTGTTCAACTGCAGCCCAAAAATTCTTGAGGATTTTGATTATGAAATCAGTTTTTTCCCCTTGTAATTCCCCGTTCTCCTGCATCTGTTTCAAAGGAACTTGAATGTCGCCATCTGTAAGTAGTGGTCGCAAGCTAGTGAAAAAGGACTGTAGTGTAGTGCAATTGGGGGGAGTACTCGGCATTTGTATGCGATCCTTCCAAGGCGAGTCCGGGTCTGAATTCATTCGACCGGTTATACGGCTCGCCTCGAACCTCCATGCGTCCTTTTCTGGCGGCACTACGGTTGATAACACTTCCTTTTCTTCATCGGTCAAAGCGCCTTCGTCCAGAGCACGTTGTACAACACGAAGTCCCAAATCTGTACGCACCTTCTTCTGATTGTCATTTATAAGAAGGAACTTGGCGATTTCCTTAGCTCGCGAAAGATTAACGAATATTCGAACGTCCACTTTGTGCTGCCTGGTTATCGACCCTTCTGCTAGTGCTGTCTCAATGCCTAGCAACCTAGTTCCTCCGTCCGTTACGGAAAGCCATTTGCCATTTGGTTGAGGAGCAAGGGATAAGATTCCGAGGATCCCATCTTCATCCAACTCCTCATATTGCCAATTCTCCTCGGGGGTCCCGATGGAGACAACGCGGGCGTTTGCAGTTAATTCAAAGAGATTTGGCTGATTACCTCCTTGAACACACCTTTTTATGTAGTTGGATATGGCTCGCCCTCGCGGTTTCCGTGCGGTCTCTTCACGCTGAAAGCCAGAGCCCTCTTTTTCCGAATAGAAGTCAACGAATGCATCATCAATCAAGTCTCCGGCAGCGTACGAAACACTAAATGAGCCATCCGAATTTTTCTTCGCTAACAGCTTTCTCACTGTCATTCTGGACCTCCATCTAATGAATTTAGACGAAGCATAGCATAATGTGCGAGCGACGTCAAAGAGCAAAACATTATCTCCAGTTATTGCCGCTAGTTCATAGAGTGTCTGCGATCGCACGATTAGTGCAGGTGCAGTTGAAAGGCGTACAGGTTAAGGTGGCGGGCCGGTGTCCAACCGACTGCCGAGGCCCCTACCCTTGCGCGGGTGAATCCGGGGGCAGGTCTCCCTTGTCCCCATCCCCCTTGAGCAGGTTGTAGGCCAACGTCGCTATCGCCGCCCCGATGAATGGCGCCGTCCAGTAAATCCAGTGGTCCGTCCATGTCCAGGAGGCCAGCGCAGGCCCGAAGGACCGCGCCGGGTTCATCGACGCCCCGGATATCGGCCCCCCGAATATCGAGTTTAGGCCGACGGCCGCGCCGATGGCCAGGGCCGCATGATCCCCCTTGGCCCGGGTGTCGGTGGCCACGGCCATGATGACGAACATCAGGATGAAGGTGAGGGGTATCTCGAAGCTGAAGGACTCGAGGGTCGAGCCCCGGGGCACGGTCCCGCCTAGAATTCCCACCTTGCCGAACAGCGCCCGGAGGCTCAGGGCCCCGACTCCGGCGCCGAGCAGCTGGGCCGCCCAATAGACGGGAAGCTCTTTTACCGGAAAGTGGCGGCCTACGGCGAAGCCCAGGGTCACGGCGGGGTTGAAGTGCGCCCCCGAAACGTGCCCCACGGCATAGATCATCACCGTGATGATCAGCCCCGAGACGACTCCGACCCCCAGGTGAGTGATCCTGCCACCGGAGAGCTCGTCGACCACCGCCGCGCCCGCCGTGGCGAATACCAGGCCGAACGTGCCGATTATTTCGGCGAGGCAGCGCTTGGGAAGAGAGCTCTTCAAGGAGACGGCCCGGGGCCTCAAGGAGCTAGGCGTACTCCAGAACGATGCCTTCGAGGACGATGGCCGCGCCCTGGCAGCTGTCGGCGGCCTCTTCCAGGTGGGTGTAGACCTCCCGCCACTTCATCACCTCGTTGAAGGAGCGCCCGTCGTTGAACAGGTCTATCAGGGCTTGCCGCCCGACCCGGTCGGCCTCCTCCTCCAGGGTGCTGATGCTGCGGCACAGCTCCAGGATGTCATCCTTGCGGCTCCTCATGGACGGGAGCCAGCCCACGGCCCTCTCCAGTTCCACCCCCGCCTGTTGAAGCACGTGGGCCACCTCGGCGGCCTGGGGAGTCGGCGCCTTGATGTTGAACTCCTGGATGTCCCGGGCCGCCTCCTCGATGTGGTCCACCACGTCGTCCAGCCGCTCGGCCAGGTTCTGAATGTCCTGCCTGTCGAGGGGCGTGACAAAGGTCCCATGGAGCAGGCGCATGATGCTGTGGATGATCTCGTCGCCCGTATGCTCCAGGTCCCGGATCCTCTGCGCGCTTTCTTGCACGGAGCCAAAGTCGTCCATCATCTCCGCCAGGGCCTGGGCCGTAGTCTTCAGGTTGGACGCCTCGCTCTGGAGCAGCTCGAAGAACTTCTCGTGGGCGCCGGGGATGGACGGCGATCTGGTCATGGCCTTCCTCCTGATCTCTCTTTGCTCTTCCCNNCGGATCATGTAGGTGAGGAGCTCGCGGTACACCTGGTCGTAGAGGGAGTCGACCTCATCGTCGTCGACGCTCACCTGGGCCGCCAGCTCGACGTCCCGGTTGACGAGGGACTCAAGGCTCCCCTGGAGCATTTTCTTTGCCTTGTCGGCCATGAGGGGAATGTCGATGAGGGGCTTGATCGGGGGCTCGTCACCCATGAGAAGGCTGATCTTCCCGATCCCCTCGGCGTAGTCCCCCATCCGCTCCAGGTCGCTGACGATGCTCAGGAAGGCTATCAGCACCCTGAGGTCTCCGGCCATGGGCTGCTGGGTGGCGATTAGCTCGATGCACTTCTCCTCGATCTCGATCTGCAGCCGGTCGAGGTTCTCGTCATCGCGTACGACCCGGGCCGAGGCCTCGAGGTCTCGCTTGGTCAGGGCATCAAGGGCCCGGTCCACGGCCTCCTCGACCATTTCACCCATCTGCAGGAGGTCCTGCTCCACCA
>JAAXHX010000309.1 GCA_012270635.1 Dehalococcoidia bacterium
GCCGTGGCGCGGGCCCTGGGCAGCCTGACCCCCGGGGGCAGGCTGGTGTCCTCTGGAGTAAAGCATGCTGAAGGGCCCTTAGGCCCTCTCTTCAACTTCTACTTCCAGGTGCGGTTCAGGACGTGGAGGTGGGTCGGGGTGAGGGGCGCAATGAACAGGGTCTTCGCCAAGGGCCAGCCCTACGCCGTCCTGGAAGCCGCCGTGCCCAAGCTGGAGCGCCAGGACTACATGCTCGGGTGCGCGTACATCGCTCGGGCGGTGAAGGGCTAACCCCGGCACGAACTTGGCCCTCTGCTACAATTGTCCTACGTCGCCCAATAGATTGGCCTCCGCATATTGCGACTAAGGAGATAGTGATGCCCGCTATGACTGCGGAACGTGGCGTCGAACCCTGGCGTAGGCGGCTTTATCTCCCCGCGTACACCATCGCGGATGCGGCGCGATATTCTCGGATCGCACCGCAGACGGTGACCAACTGGACCCACCGCCGGCTTTCCATCGGGCCCCCGGCCCTCTCCGGGCGACGCCGCGGAGAGCATCTCTCCTACCTGGAACTGGTGGAAGTGGCGGTGGTGGCCATCTTTCGGCAGCTGGGCGTCTCTCTGGAGGCCGTCGCCCGGACCAGGGACTACATGCGCGCCACCTTCTCCTCCGAATA
The DNA here is from genome assembly GCA_012270635.1 of Dehalococcoidia bacterium. Next base: position 659 of record JAAXHX010000309.1, read on the forward strand.
TCCCTTTGCCGAGCACCGATTCAAGACGGACGGCATGCGTCTGATGCTCCAGTGGACGGAGCACGAAGAAACGCCCCAGCTTAACGAGGTCATCGTGGCAGATGCAGGAGGCCAGTTGGGCTGGGAGAAGATGATGGCTTCACGGCTTGCCGAATTTGACTACGAGCAAGAGCTCGCCCTGGTCTGGCATGTGGCCGGTAGAGACTCTCCTGTGAGAATCGATCCTCGAGTCTCCTTCGGGGCCCCCACGGTAAGGGGTGTTCCCACCTGGGTCCTCAAGGGTCGCTGGAATGCCGGCGAGACCCTGGAAGACATTGTCGAAGACTTCGGCGTCACCCGGAAGGAAGCCACTAGCGCACTCCGGTTCGAGGGTGTAGCAGCGTAATCGTGGTCCTCTTCTTCGATCGGGACGTTGGCATCGCTCTACCCAATGCCCTCGACAGCCTGAAGCTACAGATCCCCATCGAATACCATCAACGCCACTTTCCAATAGACTCCCCCGACGATGAGTGGATGTCGGAAATCGGGGGGCGGGGGTGGGTGCTGGTCGGACACGACAGCAGACACCATCTGGAGCCTGCGGAATTGTCCGCAATCAAGCAATACAGTATGGGATGCTTCTACCTGTGGGGCAGCGAGGCAAAGAGATGGGAAAAAGCGCTCTGCTTTCTGCGTGCCTATCAGCGCATTCTAAATGCTATAGCAGAGACCCCGAAACCCTACATCTTTAGGATCGGGAAGAATGGGGGCCTTGCTAACGTTAGGGTCCCTTAACTCCACCCCCGAAAACCCAACGCCCTCGCCACCTCCGCCTGCCGTTCGTCCAGGGTGATGAAGGTCACTTCTCGGGGGTCTGGCGTCATGTAGAGGGCCGTGGCCAAGTGCCACATATCCGCGCCCCTGACATATCCCGCTTCCACCACCATCGAGATTTCCAGAGTCAAGGTCCGGTCCGGGAAGATCCAGTTGATGTTGGCAAGGCTGTCGAAATCGAAAGGCTCTCCAACCCTGGAGTAGGTGGCTCGCACCTCAGCTTCCAAGAGATTCGACGACCAAACATCAGAAAACTCTTCCAACTGACGTGCCACCTTGATCTGTCCAGGTTCTGCAAATGCGATGGCTACGATTGCAGAAGAGTCGATGTAGGCGGTGGGCATCAGTCGCGTTCGGCCAGAAATCTCGCCAAGGCCCCAGGCACGGGCTTACCAGTCTTGAAGGGTTTCCTGGGCCCTTTGGCTCGGACCAGCACGCCCCGCATCTCTAAATCGCGCATTCTTTCTTCCAAGGTCTGCGCCGGTTTCTCCAGGGGCCGGATTTCGGCAACCGGCTCGCCGCGATACGATACCGTAACGGTCTTTCCCTCTCGCACTTGACGCAAGACCTCGGAGAACCGAGCTTTGGCTTCGTAGGTTGTATATGTGATTCCCATGAGGATTAGTTTAACGAGTCTGACTAGTCTGGTCAACTAAGATATAGAGCCTTTCCCTAAGGACACCACCCCGCTCCCCTTCAACTCCTTAATCCTCTCTTCCGAATACCCAAGGCTCCTCAGCACCTCTTCCGTATGCTCTCCTAGCAGCGGGGCCCTCTCCCCCACCCCACCCGGCCTCCGGCTCAACCGTACCGGCGTCTCGACCATCAAGGACCTCCCGACCACAGGGTACTCGGTCTCGACCATGAACCCGTTGGCCTTGACCTGCGGGCTATCGAAGACGTCGCTGCGGTCGAGGACCGGTGCGCAGGGGACGTCGTGTTTCTCAAGCATCTTTAGCCATTCGCCCATGGGACGGGTCGAGAACACTCCGGCCAGCACCTGGTACAGGACGTCGCCGTGCCGTATACGCCCTAAGGGTGTCGAGAACCGGGGGTCGTCCAAGACGTCGGTTATGTCCAGCGCTTCGCACAGGCCCTGGAACTCCTTGTCGCTTATGACCACTATATTGACCCATTCGTCGTCGGAGCAGCGGTACGGCAG
>JAAXHX010000310.1 GCA_012270635.1 Dehalococcoidia bacterium
TCCAACGGCAGTGAACCGTACCTGCTGTGCGCCATGCAGAACCCCGCCACGGTCCCCGGTACGCTCACCGACTTGGCTCCAATGATGTTCTCGGAGTTCGCCACGCTCTGCAGCCCTATGTCCAGAATCGCCGAGTCCTCCACCGTGTACATATCCGGCCCCGCCTCCCCCGGCGCCCGAGGGCTGAACTCGATGACGGTCGATTTACCCTCGCCTGCCAGGTGCAGCAGCATGAACCCGCACCCGCCGATGGTCGTCATCATCGGCTCGACAACGCACGCCGTGAACCCTGTCGCCACCGCCGCGTCCACCGCGTTCCCACCCTTCCTCAGCATCTCCAGCCCCGCCTCCGAGGACAGGGGATGGTTGGCTGCGACCACCCCGTTCTCGGCTACAACCTCGTCCTTGCTGACCCGTAACCTGCTGTTGAGGGCCATCCTATTCGACCTCCTGGTCATTATTTCCTTGGGCGAGCCCTGCCAGGACCTCCCTCACCGACTCCATGGGGATATCGTCTCTGATCACCGGCTTCCCGATATCCTCCAGGAGCACCCAGCGGATGGCCTTGCCCCGCACCTTCTTGTCCAGGTACATCGCTTCTATCAGCCTGTCCGCATCGAGACCCGGCATGGAGGTCGGCAGCCCGAACTTCCTCAGCAGCCCCGACATCCGCCCCACCGCCTCGTCCCCCAGCCCCGCGTGTTCCCTGCTCAGCTCTGCCGCCCCCATCGCCCCGATGGACACCGCTTCCCCATGAAGCAATGTCCCGTATTCCGTGGCTGCCTCCAGCGCATGTCCGATGGTATGCCCGAAGTTCAGGATCATCCTCCATCCCGCTTCCTTTTCGTCCCCGCCCACTACCTTGCCCTTCAACCCCGAACTTCGCTTGACTATCTCCGTCGCCATTTTAGGGTCCAGGGCCAGTGCCTTCCCAGACTCTTCCTCCAGCACGTCCAGCAAATCCGGGTCCATGATCATCCCGTGCTTTATCGTCTCCGCCCACCCCGACGCCAGCTCCCGGGGCGGCAGCGTCGTCAACGTCTCCACGTCCGATAGCACCATCCTGGGTTGATAGAACGCCCCGATGAGGTTCTTGGCTCTCGGGTGGTTTATGGCCACTTTCCCCCCTATCGCCGAGTCCGTCATGGCCAGCAGGCTCGTTGGCGCGTGGACCAGGGGCACGCCCCGCAGGAACGTGGCGGCTGCGTATCCGGCGAGGTCCCCCGCCACCCCTCCCCCCAGGGCCACCACCGTGCTGCCCCGCTCCAGCCTCCGCTCCACCATCCAGTCGTATATCTTCGTAAGCTCTTCCTCGGACTTGCTCCGCTCTCCCGCAGGCACGGAAAACGCCGAAGTCTCGAACCCCGCCGAATTGAGAGAGGTGAGCGTCTTCTCCCCGTGGATTGCAAACACCGCCGCGTCGGATATCAAAGCCGCCTTGCCTGAAAGCCCGAGGTTCCGCATCCGCTGCCCCAACTCCGAGAGATTGCCCCACCCGACAAATACGGGATACCGTCCTCCCGGCGTCTCCACCACGAACGACGCCCCCATGTCCCTGCAGTAAGGGGACTCCGACTCTCGCCCCTTCGACTCCGCCGGTGGAAACACCGCCACCGGGTCCTTTCGCCGCCCGAACCTGCGCTGCGCGTACCGAACGCCCCGGATGACTTCCCTCACCACCTCGTCGGCAGTGAGGTCGTCCGTGTGGACGGTCCAGTCGGCGGTTGCGTAGAAGGGCTGGCGGTACTCCTTCAGCGCCTCGATCCTTTTCCTCGGGTCATCCCCTTCCAGCAGGGGGCGCACCTGTCCCTTCGACTCGTCCCCGATGTGTCTCCTCAACCTGCCGTACAGGAAGTCGGGTTTCGCCTCCAGGGCAACGACCACGCCGCTTTTGGCCATCGCCGAGCGGTTGCCCGGGTCCAAGGGCGCCCCTCCCCCCGTGGACACGATCAACTTCTTCCGCCCACTGATTTCCTCCAGCAAAGCCCTCTCTCTCGCCCTGAACCCTTCTTCCCCCTCCCGTCGAAATATCTCCGGTATGGGAGAGCCCGTTCGGGCCACGATCTCGTCGTCCATGTCCAGGTGCTGCCGCCGCAGCCGCCTTGCCAACCGCCTCCCGATGGCCGACTTTCCGCTCCCCGAAAACCCGATCAGGTAGACGTTCCAGTCCCCGATTCTCGTTTGGCCTCGATTATTCATGGCGTCCGCAATCCCTGGCTGCCCCAAGAACGCTCACCCCGAACCTCGGTCTGCCGGAAGGGGTTAAGCCCCTCTCCCGCGACGAGGCCTTCGCACAAGTTCCGTCGGAGGGGCCGGGGCCGCTCACACTGAGTCTGTCGAAGTATGAGCGGGGGGGGGCGAGGGTGAACATTGCTGCCTTCTCTGACTCCTCAGTCGGCCCCACTCCCGACCGGGGCCTCCACCGTCTCCAGGTACGACCTGTAGTTCCGCACCGTCTCCTCAACGTGGTCTCCTCCGAACTTGTCCATCACGGCATCCGCCAGCACAATCGCCATCATCGCCTCGCCCACTATTCCCCCGGGCGGGGCCTGGCATACGTCGCTTCTTTCGTAATGGGCCTGTATCTTCTCTCCCGTGGCCAGGTCCACCGAGGGAAGAGGCTTCGCCAACGTGGAGATCGGCTTTATCGCCACCCGGACCACGATGTCCTCTCCGTTGCTCATCCCCCCCTCGATTCCCCCCGCCCGATTCGAGACCCGCTTCCACTTCCGCTCCCGTGTCCCGTCGAACGGCGCGATGACGTCGTGCACCTGCGAGCCCATCATCTGCGCTTGCTGGAACCCCGGCCCGATCTCCACCCCCTTCACTGCGTTTATGCTCATCATCGCTTGCGCCAGGTTGGCGTCCAGCTTCCGGTCCCAGTGCACGTGGCTACCGAGTCCTATCGGCGCCCCCGACGCCACCACCTGGAACACCCCTCCTACCGTATCCCCCGACTCCTTGGCCGCATCTATAGCCGCCACCATCTTCTTTGCTGCCTCGGGCTCGTGGCAACGCACCACTGACTCCTCCACCACGTTCCAGTCCTCGGGCATCGCCTTCTCCACCTCGTGCCCGCCTATGGACAGCGTGTTGCTGTGTATCTCTATGGACAGCTCACTTAGCAGCTTTTTGCACACGGCGCCCACCGCCACCCGGGCCGCCGTCTCCCGGGCGCTGGCCCGCTCCAGGATGTTCCGAACGTCGTCCTGCTGGTATTTCAAGATGCCCGCCATGTCGGCGTGTCCGGGTCGAAGTCTCGTCACCTTCTTCACCTGCCCGTTCACCGTTTCTACCGCCATCACTTCCTGCCAGTTCTCCCAGTCCCTGTTCTGGATCCACAGGCCGATGGGGCTGCCCAGCGTTACTCCGTGCCGCACCCCCGACTTGATCAGCGCCCGATCCTTCTCTATCTGCATCCGGCCCCCGCGTCCATAACCCTTCTGCCGCCGCGCCAGGTCCTTCCTGATATAGTCTTCATCCAGCCGCAACCCCGCAGGTATGCCCTCAATAATGATCGAGAGCCCCTGCCCGTGGGACTCTCCGCTGGTCAGAAACCGGATCTTACTCATCTATTTGCCATCGCTTCTCGCGCCGCTCTGAACATCGCTTCCACCGGCGCCTCGCGCCCGAACCACAACTCGAAGGCTTTTGCCCCCTGAAACACCAGCATCGGCAGCCCACCGAGGGTCCGGGCCCCAGCCTCCTTAGCCAGCTTCAGCAGCACGGTCTCCTCAGGATTATATATCAGGTCGTAGACCAAGGCGCCGGGCACGATCCGGTCTCGGGGCACGGGCGACGAGTTCTCTGCCGGCGTGTGCCGCATCCCCACCGACGTGCCGTTGACCAGCAAGTCGTACTCGTGTCCCGACGGTATCTCTCCTTCCACCGACACCTCTACGTCCGGGTAAGCCCGAGACACTTCCTCCCCCAACCTTTCCGCCCGAACCGCTGTCCGGTTCACCAGCATTATAGATGCGGCGCCCTCTCCCGCCAGCCCGAAGGCCACCGCCCGGCCGGCGCCCCCCGTCCCTACCAGTACCACGTCTTTCCCGCGAGGCTCTAATTTGCCGTGCTCCCTCAGACCTCGCAGGAAGCCCGGTGCGTCGGTGTTGTGCCCCGTCAGCTTGCCCCCCCGCGAAACTATCGTGTTCACGCTTCCTATCTTCCTCGCCGCCTCGCTGATCTCATCCAGGAACGGCATCACCGACTCCTTGTGAGGAATGGTCACGCTCGATCCCACGAAGCCATCGGACCGGAAGCTCTCCACCCGCTTAGCCAGGTTCTCCGAGGCGGTCTCCCAGCCCTCGTATCGGGCGTCGATGCCCAGGGCGTCCAGGGCCGCCTGCTGGAACACGGGAGAGATGGAATGGCCCAGGGGATAGCCGATGATTCCGAGGAACTTGTTCATCAAGTATCAGCCCTTGGCTGTAGGCTCGGGTCCAGTGCACATCCCTTTAAGGTACTCCTGGAGAATTACCGCCGCCGCCACCGAGTCCCGTCTCCCCTTCTTCCGTCCTCTCCCCACCCCCGACTCCCTCATAATCACATCCGCCGCCACCGAGGAAAAGCTTTCGTCCCACAGGTGCACCGGCCGGGATATTCGTTCTGCCAGAAGCTCCGCAAATCTACTGCTCTTCCGAGCCTGGGGCCCCATCGCGCCGTCCAAAGATACCGGCGCCCCCACCACCACCTCCCCGACTCCCTCTCGTGCCACCAACTCGGCTACTTTCTCTATCGCCTGGGCCCGGGTCCCGGCTTCTATCGTGGTTAGCGGCGCCACTATCGTTCCCGTCGGATCACTCACCGCCACGCCAATCCTGACGTCCCCCACGTCCAGCCCCATCCGCCTCAATCCTGTATTTACACCCGTCATTTGTCCGTCATCCCAACGCCTGAGAGGGGCCGAGGCCGCTCGTGCTGAGCCTGTCGAAGTATGCGCGGGGCGATCAAGCGCCTATCCACCCTCCCGCACCAACCTCGCCACTTCCTCCAGCGCCACCGACACCTTGCTCTTGTCTCTGCCACCGGCCTGCGCCATCTCGGGACTTCCACCGCCGCCCCCGCCCGCGACTTTGGCCACCTGTTTTACGATATTCCCGGCATGCAATCCCCGAGACACCAGATCGGGCGTGGCCATCGCAACGAACATCGGCCTGTCGTTGATGACCGATGCCAGCACCACGAACACGCTCCCCAGTTTGGCTTTCAGCAGGTCTCCCATCTCCCTCATCGTCTCGACGTTCGGGGCCTCCACCCGTGCCGCCACCACCCGCGCCCCGTCCACGTCCTGCACGCGGGACAGCAGGCCCTCGGCCTCCCGTCGCCCCGCGTCCCGCTCCAGCCGGTCGGCCCGTCTCCGCTGTGTGTCCAGGTCTTCCATAAGCGTCGAAATCTTCTCTGAGATGTCCTCCGGCGACGACTTTAGCTGCGTCGAGAGTTCATCCACCAGGTCGTAACGCTGCGCCAGCAGCAACTGCACCGACGCCCCCGTCACCGCTTCGATCCGCCTGAGCCCCGAGCCGATGCTCCCCTCGTCCGTCACCTGGAAGTTCCACACCTCCCCCGTGTGCCCCACGTGCGTTCCGCCACACACCTCGAAGCTGAATCTGTCCTCCCCCTCGCCCATCGAGACCAGCCTCACCACGTCCGGGTACTTGTCCCCGAAGAACGCCAGCGCGCCCCTCGATATCGCCTCCGAATAAGGGGCTTGGTCGTTGGTCACCGACAGGTCGGAGCGAATCTTGTCGTTTACCAG
>JAAXHX010000311.1:0-267 GCA_012270635.1 Dehalococcoidia bacterium
ACCCTGGCGTAGAGGGCCGCCGGTATCAGGTCTAGTCGGTCGTTCATCAGTCTCTCCTCCTTGTCTTTTCCTGGGTTGTAGTCGTGCGGGAACGCAGCCGCTCCCGTCTGCGCCACTCCCGCTCTTCCATGAATAGGCGGATCGCCTGGGAGTGGCCATTCTCTTTTTTTGCCTTCTGACACAGTGCGATGTCTTACCCTTTACCATCGGACACCCTGGCTTCAAGTGCTACCAAGGGCCGACGGGGGCCGCCACCGGCCTGGGCTT
>JAAXHX010000311.1:285-1115 GCA_012270635.1 Dehalococcoidia bacterium
GATGGGCCTGTCCGACCGGGGTAGGCCGCCCCTGTTGCCGGTGAAGAGGTAGGATTTCGGAACGCCGAAGCCCCGCGTGCGCCTGACCACATTGGCCCGGAGGTCGGCAGGCTCGGTCCAGAGCCTGGGGCTTCTCCTATCGGGCGTCTCGTACACGAGGGCCATCAGGGGAGGCTCTTGCAGCACCTCGGTCAGCCGAATGGCCACGGCGGAATAGGAGCACTGGAAAGCACGGTGAAGGGCCAGAATGTCCAGGCCCCACTCCAGGGCCAGCGGCTCGAAGACCCTGGGCTGCATCAACACCGCCGCAGCGAACCGCTCCGCCTGACGGCACACCTTGCGGTCGGGCTGAGAGCCGGAGTGCATGTCGCATAGGGTTTCGTGAACGATCTCGTAGGTCTCGTGGATCACCGAGTAGTGCTGCGTCCCCTCCCACAGGTCCTCCCGGTAGTGGATGTCGTAGCCGCCGTTGGGCGAGCTGTAGTGGATGCCCTTGGCGTCCATGTGCCTGGTGCCCGACACCTCTCCGAAGCCGGTCCGTTTCAGCAGGGCCTTGAGCTCGTCCATAGTGGGACGGGCGGGCACGTCGAAGTAGCGGACGAAGCGAGCAGCCAGGGTCTCAGGGTCCAGGGCTTCACGTGGGTCGTCGTCCAGCAGGTCTCGGCAGAAGTCCTCCCTCGTCCCGTTCATTCCAACAGCCTCTTGTTGGAGAACCTTTCGTACATCTCGACGATGAACCGCTTGGTCTTGAGGGTGATGGGGCCGTCGGGCCGGGTGCCCACTCGGAACACGGGGTCGGCCAGCACGTACTGGTAGGCCCGCTCCACGTC
>JAAXHX010000312.1 GCA_012270635.1 Dehalococcoidia bacterium
CGGCTGGGTCGGGAGCAGGTGGAGAGGGGCCGGGTGACGGACGTGCCCATAGAGGACGAGCCATCGATTGAAGAATTGGTTGACCGTCACTTCCTCTTCGGGACACCGGATAGGGTGTCGGACAAGCTCATGCGGCTCCAGGAGAAGCTGCGGCTGGACCACCTGAACTGCGACTTCTGGCTGGGGGAGATGTCCCAGGACAAGGTGCTGCGCTCGATGGAACTCTTTGCCAAGCACGTGATGCCCAAGTTCCAGGAAGTGCCGGAGGCAGAAGTCTTAAGCCCTTCAGGGTAAGGGGATGAGCACCAAAAGTGAACGGCGGGAGGATCGGCGGCGGAACCGACGGAAAATGCGGGTGTCGGGGAGGGGGTTGAAGAGGCTGTTGCAGGAGATTGGGAGGCGAGCCAAGGAGAAGGCCCTGCCCAAGCAGGGGGCCTAGGGCGAGGGGACTTCCGGCGGCGGCACGATCTCGTCAATCGCCTTCAGGTCGTCGGGGGTGAGGGTCCAATCGGCGGCGGCGACGTTCTGGACGACCTGCCCGGGCCCCGAGGCCCCCGCGATGACGCTGCAAACGGCGGGTTTTGCCAACAGCCAGGTGAGGGCCAGCTCACCCATCGTGTGTCCTCGCTCCTCGGCGAAAGCGGACAACTTTTCCACCTTATCGAAATTCTCGTCGGTCATGGAGCGCTGGTAGAACTCCCCCGAGGCCATGCGGGTGCCCTCGGGAATGGGGGCGTTGCGGCGGTACTTGCCGGTCAGCAGGCCCGACTCCAAGGGGAAGTAGGGGATGACGCTGAGTCCGTTGGCGGAGCAGTAGGGCACGACCTCTCTTTCGACGCCCCTCACGAGCAGGTTGAAATAGCACTGCTCGGAGACTAGGCCGTTCAGGTTGAAGTAGCGGGAGGTCCATAGGGCCTCCGAGAGCTGAAGGGCGGAGAAGTTGGAGGACCCGAAGTAGCGGACCTTGCCCTGCTTCACGAGGTCGTCCAGCGCGCGAAGGGTCTGCTCGATGGGGGTGTCGGGGTCGGGCCAGTGGACTTGGTAGAGGTCTATGTGGTCGGTGCGGAGGCGTCGTAGGCTGTCCTCCACGGCGTTGAAGATGTGGTATCGGGAGGCGCCTCGACTGTTGGGGTAGTCGTCCATAGCCATGACGAACTTGGTGGCGATGACCACTCGGTCCCTACGGCCATCGAGCCAGTTGCCGATGGCCTGCTCCGATTTGCCGAGATTGTAGTAGTCGGCAGTGTCGATGAAGTTGACGCCGAGGTCCAGGGCCTGGTCCAGGACCCGGAAGGAGCTCTGCTCGTCGTTGCGCCCGCCAAAGTTGTTGGCCCCGAGGCCGATGACGGACACCTTCATTCCCGTGTTTCCCAGGATGCGGTACTGCATTTCTCTTCCATGCCCCCGACGGGTGATGATCGGACGATATCACAGAAGGTGTGTCGGGTCGATAAAGAGGGGGTCGGGGGGTGGGGTATCATGGTGGGCATGGCCGCCGAGGAATCGAGACAAGGAGCAGCGCTGTCGGAAAGGTACGGGTTCAGGAAATGGCAGGCGTTCTCTGCCATAGCAATCGGGATGTTCCTGGCCGTCGCCGAGCAGACTGGGGTGGCGATCGCGCTGCCCGAGATCGCCGACGACTTCGAGGTGAACATTCCGGCGGTGCAATGGGTGACGCTGGGATACGTCCTGAGCACGAGCGCGGCGTTCATGCCCGTGGGCCGGCTTTCGGACATAGTGGGTCGGCCCAAGGTGTACACGGCTGGGTTCGTGGGATTCATAGCCATGGCGGTGGTGGCGGGGCTGTCCACGGCGTTTTGGATGCTCCTGGTGGCGAAGGTTGTGCAGGGCCTGGTGTCTGCGGGAATACAGGCCAACGCGATGGCGATAGTCACCGAGGCGTTTCCCAAGAGAGAGCGGGGCCGGGCGATTGGCCTGTATACGACCACGGTGGGAGTGGGAGCGACGGCGGGGCCGTTCCTGGGTGGACTCCTGGTCAACGAATTCGGTTGGCGCTCGCTGTTCTACGCGAGCGTGCCCCTCGGGGTTGCGGCGATAGCGGCGGCGGTGTGGGCGCTGAGGGGATGGCCGGCTCACGGAGAGGCCGGAGAGGAGAGGGGACGGTTTGACTGGATAGGGGCCGCGGCATCGTCGGGAATTCTGGTGAGCCTGCTGCTGGCCCTCTCCAACTCGCACCGGTTCGGGTGGGGGTCGGGGCCGATTCTGGCGGGCTTGGTGGGGGCGGCGGGGCTTTTCGGCTTCTTCGTTTGGTGGGAGCTTCGCAGCCCCCACCCGATGATCGACCTAAGGTACTTCGCCAGCCGCTACTTCTCCCTGGGGGTGGCGACGCGGTTCCTGATGTTCCTGGCCAGCGCCCCACGGGTGATACTGATGCCCTTCTACCTGATCCAGGTGCTGGGCTACGGGCCTCACATTGCGGGGCTCATCTCGGCGGGGGCGTCGGTGTCCATGGCCGTGTTCGGGGCGGTGAGCGGGCTGCTGTCGGAGCGTCTGGGCCCTAGATGGCTGATGCTCGCAGGCATAGCGACGGCGGTCTCGGCGATGCTCATGTTCTCCACGCTGGACGTGGACTCATCGCCGGTCCACGCGGTGATAGCGCTGGCGCTCTCGGGGGCGGGGATGGGCACCTTCTACTCGCCAAACACCAGCGACATACTGAACACCCGCTCGGGGCGGACGTACGGGATCACGGCGGCCCTCCTGAACCTGACGAGGACGACGGGGAACGTGACGGGGATCGCGATATCGACGACGGTGATAGCGGTGTTCATGGCGGCCTCGGGATTTGAACCGAGCCTGTCTGCGGTTACCGGGTCGGCGGGGGAGGGGGTGAAGGAGGCGTTCGTGTCAGGGCTTTCGACGGCGTTCCTGGTGTCGAGTTCGCTGCTGGGGGTTGCGTTCGTGCTGTCGGGAGTGCAGGGTCGGGTGGGGCGGGGGGC
>JAAXHX010000313.1 GCA_012270635.1 Dehalococcoidia bacterium
TGGTTTGAGCTTATGCAGGGGCTGGGGCAGAGGCATGAAGCGCGAGTTACGAGCCGATGAATTCTCCTGGTAAGACAACGGGTTTGCCTCATTCAGCCGGCGGTATGGGGTAGAGAGAGCAGCGTCAGCGCAGCGGCAAGGCGAAGCGGTAGCCGACGTTGCGGACAGTCTCGATGTAGCGTTTGCCACCGGCTTCGAGCTTGGAGCGCAGGCGGCGGATGTGGACATCGACAGTTCGTGAGCCGCCGTAATAGTTATAGCCCCAGACGCGATTGAGCAGAGTTTCGCGAGTGAAGACCTGCTGCGTGTGCGCCATCAGGAAGCGGAGCAGTTCGAACTCCTTGAAGGTCAGCGTGATCGCGCGGCCAGCCTCGAAGACCTGGTAATTAGAGAGGTCGACGATCAGGTCGCCGGCAGCGAGCGTGTTGCGAGCGAGAGCGCGTCCGTGCCGCCAGAGGACGAGTTGGACCCGCGCGACCAACTCAGACTCGCGGACGGGAGCGAGCATGAAGTCATCGAGTTCCTGCACCGGGTCGAGCTGTTCGATGATTTGCGGTCGGAGCACGGCGATCCGGAGCGCGTCGGGCCAGGCTTCCATCTCGATCGTGCGGCCGCTGGGGGCGACATCGCGCCAGTCGAGCAGCAGCACGTCGGGCGCGGCAGCCGGATCGGGTTCGATCCCCTCAGTCGGCGACCAGTGGACGACCTGGAGGCCAGCTCGCTCCAGTGGCGAGGTGAGGGGCGCGGTGAACTCAGCGTCGTGGCTGGAAATGGTCAGGCGGAACATGTCCGCACCATAGAACAGGTGTCGCTGTGTCGGACAATCCCTGTGTATGGGGCGCAACGACGCTACCGGAATCAACCGAGCCCAGACCGATTCGTAGGTCTATCAGCGTGCGATACTGCTGGGGTGGAGCGGGCCGGCGTAGCTCAGAGGTAGAGCAACGGTTTCGTAAACCGTAGGTCGAGGGTTCGAATCCCCCCGCCGGCTCCAGCCTCTCCTGGACGCGTTCGCCCCCTTCTTCTCTCCCCCCGCCCTGCGGGGGAGAGTGTCGCCAGAGTCTGCTCCCTCTCCCCCCACCGGGGGACAGTGTCGCCAGAGTCTGTTCTCTCTCCCCCCACCGGGGGGAGATGTCACGCAGTGACAGAGGGGGGTCTGGTCTTGCGACCTGAGCAGTTGGGTTTGGCGGTCGCGGGTGGTCATTTCGGACCCCCCTCTGCCTTCGGCATCTCCCCCCGGTAGGGGGAGAGTGAGGCCAGAGTCTGCTCCCTCCCCCCACCGGGGGGAGATGTCACGCAGTGACAGAGGGGGGTCTGCATTGCGACCTGAGTAGTTGGGGTCGGCGGTCCGGTGGTTATTCGGACCCCCCTCTGCCTTCGGCATCTCCCCCCGCCGGGGGACAGTGTGGCCAGAGTCTGCTCTTCTCTCCCCC
>JAAXHX010000314.1 GCA_012270635.1 Dehalococcoidia bacterium
AAGGCCGACGCCTACGGCCACGGCGCCGGGACCGTAGCTAGGGCCCTGGAGGGCCTGGGCGTCGATGCCCTTGCCGTGGCCCTGATGGACGAGGCCGTCGCCCTGCGGAAAGACGGCATCGAAAGTCCGATTATCGTGTTCGGGGGGGCGCTGCCGGGCGAGGAGGCCGCGGCGCTGCACTACGGGGTCCTTCCCGCGGTGCATAGCATCGAGGCCCTGGGAAGGCTCTCGCAGTCGGCGAAGTCCCTGGGCATGGAGGCGAGGTATCACCTCAAGGTGGACACGGGGATGGGCCGGGTCGGGATCGACTACCGGCACCTGGGCATGTTTCTGGACCACGCCATGGAGCTTCCCTCGGTGAAGATGGAGGGCGTGTTCACCCACCTCTCTTCCGCCGACGAGGACTCCAGCGACTACTCCTCTTTGCAGTTGAACAGATTCCGCTCCGGCCTCAAAGAGCTGGACGCCCGAGACATAGAGGTCGGGGTGGTGCACGCGGCTAACAGCGCCGGGGTGCTGTTCCACCCGGAGTCCTGGTTCGACGCGGTCAGGCCGGGGGTGGCCCTGTACGGCATCAACCCGAGCTCCGGCTGGCAGGACCCGGAACTCAGGCCCGTGCTTTCGTTCAAGAGCAGCGTGTCTCTCACCAAGAAGGTGCCCGCGGGCAGCCCTCTAAGCTACGGGAGGACCTTCGTAACCGAGAGGGACAGCATCATTGCCAGCGTGCCGGTGGGTTACGCCGACGGGTTGAGCTTTCTGCTGTCCAACCGGGGATCGGTTATAGTGCGGGACACGCTGGCCCCCATAGTGGGCCGGATAACCATGGACACGACCTTGGTGGACGTGACGGATATCCCGGGGGTGAGCTTCGGGGACGAGGTTATGCTCATTGGCGAGGGAAGCTCCGTTTCCATAACCGCGGAGGGGATAGCCGAGACCATAGGCACGATACCCTACGAGGTGCTGTGCAACATAAGCAAGCGCGTGCCGCGGGTCACGGTGGGTCCACCCCACTCTGCCATCGAGAGAGAAACGTCCAGGCAGGCAGGATAGTTGAGAAGGGAGAAGGGAACATGAGGTTTGCGGCCTTTACCACCGTGGCCGAATCTGCGGGCGAAGCCACCAATGCGGCGGACCTGCTGGACAACCTGAGGCAGGAGACGGTCCTCGCCGAGGAACTGGGCTACGAGGCGATGTGGCTCGGGGAGCACCACTTCGGGCCTTACCAGGCGGGAGACATCCCCAACCCCATCCTGCTCGGGGCCGACCTTGCGGCCCGGACGTCGCGGATCCGCATCGGACAGATGGCCAACATTGCCCCGTGGTGGCACCCCGTGCGTCTCGCCGAGGACGTGGCGATTCTCGACAACCTGACCCGCGGAAGGATCGAGGTGGGTTTCGGGAGAGGGATATGGCCCTATGAGGGGCCGCAGTTCCACCCCAACGCCGACCCCCGCAGGGACAAGGAGAACCGGGTCCTCTTTCGGGAGACGATTGAGGTTGCCCGGGAGATCTGGACCAACGAATACTTCTCCTACCGGGGCGAGAACTACAACTTCCCTGCCGAGGACACCAGGTTCTCTCATCCCCTCTACCCGCCCGACCCCGCGTGGCTGGAGGGCGACCGCGTAACGAAGCTTCGGGTCACGCCAAGGCCCTACCAGAAGCCCCATCCGCCCCTCTGGATGACCGTGTCCACCGACAGGTCGGTGACCACGGCGGCGGAGCTGGGGTTGAAGGCGTGCTATTGGCAGCCGCCCGCGCTGAGGATAAAGCAGAGGATGGAGCTGTACGCGGAAGTGCGGTCGCAGAGAGATGGTCGGTTATTCAGTTTTGGGGAAGACCAGGCGGTGATGCGCACCACTTACGTGGCGTCTTCCATGGAGCAGGCCCGACGGGAGGGAGAGGAAGGGGTGATGTCGGGCTTCGTATACAACGACCCGTTCCGGGGGAGACAGGTCTTCACCAATCCCGGCGAGGAGGTGGACCCCGGCACAAAGCTCGACTGGGACTTCCTGGAGCCCAGGGGAACCCTGCTGGTCGGCTCCCCCGAGAACGTCATCGAGAAAGTCCACGAACTCCAGGAGGTGTGCAACTTGGACTACCTGATAGTCGCCTACTCCCATTCGGGCATTTCACTGAACAAGACGCTCAAGAACATGGAGACCTTCGCAACGAAAGTGATGCCCTGGTTTTCTAAGAAGGAGGCCCGGACGCCCGTGGCCGCCTCGTGAGCGTCGGGGCAGGGGTTCCGGGAGCTTGAACATGACATCGCAGCGCCAACTCATAGACTGGCACACCCATACGTGGAAGCCGGAGCACATGACCGAGCAGGCCAGGACCGACATGAAGGTCCACGGCGTCATAGGCGGGGAGGCCACGCCGGAGGACCACAAGAGGTCGGTGGTGAATGGTGGGGCGGAAAAGTTCGTGGTGATCAACGCTCCCGTGCGCGCCTACAAGAAGATACCTAACGACTTCATAGCCGACTACGTGGCGCAGTACCCGGACAGGGCCGTAGGGTTCTCCTCCGTAGACCCGAACGACCCCACCTCTGCGGAGGAGTTCGAGAGGAGCGTCACCGACCTGAAACTGCATGGACTGAAGCTCTCGCCCGTGTACCAGGGCTTCGACCCGTGGTGCCCTCGAGCGTGGGAGCTGTATCACCTGGCCAACAAGTACGAGGTGCCGGTGATGTTCCACATGGGCGGCATGTACGACCCCAACGGGACCCTGGAGTGGGGCAACCCCCTGCGGCTGGACAAGGTCGGCAGGGCCTTCCCGGACCTGCGGATCATCGTTGCGCACTTCGGGCAGCCGAACATGCAGGAAACAGCGATGCTGATGCGGAAAAACAAGAACATCTTCACGGACCTCTCGGCGAGATTTCACCGGAAGTGGCAGCTGTACAACGGCCTGCTGGTGGCCATTGAGTACAAGGTAACGGACCGAATACTGTTCGGGTCCGACTTCCCGGTAATGACCACTATGGACGCGGTCAACGCCTTCAAGAACATCAATGACTGGGGCGAGGGGATCAACCTTCCTAAGATACCCGCGGACCTGATAGACGAGATAATCTACAATCGCCCCTTCGACCTACTGCGGTTCTAGAGGAGAGATCGGATGACGAACGGCAACCTGGAAGCGAAGGACTGGGCCTTCTCCGAAAGCGAGTACCGGGGCCGCGTGGCACGAGCCAAAGAAGCCCTCAAGCAGGCGGGCATCGACTGTGCGGTGTGTGTTGGCCCGGAACTGCTCTACTACTACGCAGGCTACGACGCCCACACGTTCTTCCAGTTCCAGGGCCTCGTCTTCGGGCCCGGTGACGACGAGCCGACCTTCGTGATGCGGGACGTGGACAGAGGTCGGGCAGAAGTCACCTCCTGGGTCTCGGATCTCAGGCTATACCGGCACGGGGCGGATGACCCGGTGAAGATGACGGTCAATGCCGTCAAAGAGCGGCTGACGAGCAGCTCCAGGGTAGGGGCAGACCTGAAGGCCTACGCCTTCACGGGACTCCAAGCCATTCGACTGAAGGAAGCCCTTGCTCCAGCCACCCTGGAAGACTTTACTAGGGGCCTCGACGGCGTCCGGTTATCCAAGTCCGATGCGGAGATGGTCTACGTTCGAAGAGCGGCTGAGATAGCGACCGTGGGATTGGAACAGGCCAAGGCCGCGGCCCGCCCCGGCATCACTGAGATCGGCCTCGCCGGCGAGATTGAAACCGCCATGCGGCAAGCCGGCACTGAGTACCCGGCCATGCCAACCTGGATTCACTCCGGGCCCAGGCGCATAGGCCACAAGACCCCCGACCGCCGGGTCCTGGAGTCCGGGGACCTGGTTGCTTTGGAGTTCGCCGGCGTTCACCGCCGATACCACGCCGCCACCATGCAGACCTTTGCGGTGGGAGAGCCGAGTCGGGATGCCAGGGATGCCTACAATATCGCATTGCGGGCAATAAGGGCCGGATGCAAGAACATCGAGATTGGGAGAAAGGTGGCGGACGCCGAACAGGCCGTTGTGGAATCCCTCATTGCTGACGGCTTCGATCCATCTGTCCGGGCGCGGTTCGGCTACGGCGTCGGTATCGCCTACCCGCTTACTTGGCTGGAAAGCCTCGACATAACGTTGGAATCAGACCAGGTCTTTGAACGGAACATGACCTTTGTGCTGCATACCAGTTCCATTGATCCGGATAAGCAGCAACACATCCTGGTGGGCGGAGCTTACGCCGTCACCGACAACGGCCTCAAGGCCATGAGCGGCGGAGATTTCGAGCTTCAGGTCGTGTAGACCCTATCCGCCCGACCAGCGGTCGATGCCCGTGGCGTCGGTGATGGCCTGCTTCACGGAGGCCATCTTGTCCTTGTCCGGGGTGGTGTCGGTGAGCCGGTAGACGATGAGGGGCTTGCCGGGGATGCGGCATTCCATCTCGA
>JAAXHX010000315.1 GCA_012270635.1 Dehalococcoidia bacterium
TGGCCCGAGCTGTTTGCCGAGGCGGTGGAGATCGACGCCAGGCTGCGGGATGGGCTGGCCTATGTGAAGGAGCCGTACCTGCACATGCTGCGGATGCCCCTCGCCGAGGCCGTCGCGCTGGACGAAGTGGAGATGGGAGCGAGAGGGCAGGCGGACGGGTTCGGGAACGAGTGCGAGGGACACTGTGGGGTGTGAATGGGTGCGGCGAGCGCCGCCTGCTAGTAGAGGATCATGTGAGTGGGAACCAGCCGCTGAGCCTCCGGGTCCACCGCCAGGGCCAGACCCTCGAGGGTGTAGGCCCCGAGCAGGGGAGGGGCCTCGTCCTCTCCAAATACGACGATGGTGACCACGCTCTCGCCGTCGATGGTGGCCCACGCCTGCCCGTACTGCATCTCGACGCGCCGCCCATCCGCCACCAAGAATCCCCGCTTGCCAGTTGGCTCGACGCCCAACTCTCGCAGGAGGCCCGACGGCAGCGTGGTGAACGAAGCGCCGGTGTCAACCGTCGCCTCGATGTCCAGACCCTGCTGGCCATCCATGCTGGAGATGCGCAGCGGCCACTTGAAAGTCCCCATAGGAAAGCCTCTACATTGCGGTTTCTTTCGTCCCATTTTACCCCATTCAGACCGCCCATTATAGGGGCTGCACCCCTTGACGCCGGTAGTCTGGTTCGTTCATGATAAGAGTAAGACTTTGTGTTACATAGGAAGGCAAAAAAACATGCCGACGAAACGAAGGACCGTGACCTTCTCCCTGCCGCCCGAGATGGACGACCAGCTCAGGCAGGTGGTTAGGGAAGACGGCCGCACGCTGAGCGAGCTTCTGCGCGAGATGTTCCGCCTGTACCTTGAGGAGAGGGAGTGGCGCAGGCAGGAGAGGACGCAGATGCGGCGTTCACGCCAAACCGAACAGAAGATGCAAGGAGGAGCGACAGATGAGTGAACGACACGACTACACGCCGGTGGCCCTCTACGCCAGGGTCTCCAGCGACAGGCAGGACGTGGACCTTTCCGTGGCCGCTCAATT
>JAAXHX010000316.1 GCA_012270635.1 Dehalococcoidia bacterium
GGGGCACCTCCGGTGGGGTGGGCTGAGGGGTCAAGCGGCGCTGCGGCAATAGTAACACGGGGCGGGGTCTTCGATGGGATTTTGCAGGGCAGTTCACGTGCCAGGCATGGGCAGGGACATTAAGAGTCGGCTTGTATCAGTAGGGGAAGGTGAGTATGGAAAGGGCGCGGATGTCGAGGGTGTGTCGCGGGGGAGGGAATGGATTCCGGCTCGGGGCCGGAATGACGGATAAAGAGGGACCGGGATGACGGAGGAAGACAGGGCGGGCATGGGATGTAGGCAAAAGTGGAGTCCACTCGACCCTCCGACAGGCTCAGGGTGAGGGGTTTGGGGTGGCTGAGGAGGTGGATTCCGGTTGTGGAGTAGAGATAGTGGAGAGCAAAGTCAGGGGGCGAGGGCGCGGATGACTTGCTTCGCTTTTTCGGCGGCGTTGGGCCCCGAGGCCCGGGGAGCAATGATAGGCAGGGTCACGCCTGCATCCCGGTAGGCCTGCACCCGCTCCCAGCATTCGTCGGGGGAGCCGATGATGGCCAGGGAGCGGAGCATGGAGTCGGGGACGAGAGACTCGAGGGCCGGGCCCCGTTTGCCTTCGAGCCAGGCGGCTCGGATGGCGGCGGCCTCCTCTGGAAAGCCGTTTTCGGCCAGGGCCCGGTTGTAGCGGGGGAAGAAACCGGCGTAGAAGGCCGTGGCCCGGCGGATGCCTTCCAGGTCGGGCGTGCCGTCGGTGGAGACGACAGTCGTGATAAGGTCGGCGATTTCGACTTTGATCGGGTCTCGGCCCGCGGCCCGTGCGCCTTCTGCGACCATCGTGGCGGCTCTCCTGGCGCCCGATAAGGTGGTCCAGGTCAAGATTGTGCCGTCGGCAATTTCGCCGCAGGCCCGGAGCATCTTGGGGAAGACGGCGGCGGCGTAGACGGGTATCTCGGGGCGGAAGGTGGGGAACCAGAGGTCGAAGCTGTCGATGTTCAGGACGGTGCCTGAGTAGGAGGCCCGACCCTCTTTCAGAAGCAGGCGGATAACGTCGATGTACTCCCGGAGTCGGGTGACGGGTAGCTCGTAGGGGATGCTGTGCTCATCCTCGACCTGGACCTTGTGGCTGGATCCAAGGCCCAGGATGAGGCGGCCCTGGGAGAAGTGGTCGACGCAGGCGGCGGCCATGGCAATCGTGGGAGCGCTGCGGACGAAGACGCTGATGATGGACGTGCCGAGCTTGATCCTCTCGGTGGCCAGGGCACAGGCGGTGAGGGTGGCGAACTGGTCGCCGCCGTGGCCCTCGGAGAGCCAGAATGAGTGGTACCCGAGCTCGTCGGCGAGGCGGCAGCATTCGACGACTTCCAGGGGCGTCATGTCCTGGCCGCTAAGTCCGATGCCGAGAGGGGTGGTCATGGTGAGACAATTATATGGGATGGGGAGGGGGGACGCAGGCAATTGTGAAGTCCGCTCGACCCTTCGACAGGC
>JAAXHX010000317.1 GCA_012270635.1 Dehalococcoidia bacterium
CATGCCGTCGTGGACGTAAAGGGGGTGAAGAGGGTCAAGGGCGTAGTGGTAATGGCCCTGGACCGGAGGGGCAGCGGGGTGCGGGGGGAGGCCGGAAGCATCGGATGTGACCTGCTGGCGGTGTCCGGGGGCTGGAACCCGACGGTCCACCTCCACGCCCAATCGGGCGGCAAGCCCCGCTTCAATGAGGCGCTGGGCGCGTTCGTGCCGGGGGCGTCGGTGCAGGGGGAGAGAAGCGCTGGAGCCTGTGCCGGCTCCTTCGACCTGGCGTCCTGCATAAAGGATGGCCTTGCAGCAGGGGCGGAGGCGGCCCGGGAGGCGGGATTTGGGGACGGCACAGCCAAGACTTCCGTTCCCCTCACCGACGATGTACCCGAGGAGCCATCCAGGACGGTATGGCTGACGCCTTCCCGCAAGGACCCGGTCCACGAGCATAAGCAGTTCATAGACCTGCAGGAGGACGTGAGCGCGGGCGACGTGGCATTGGCGGCCAAAGAGGGCTATGACTCGACGCCGCTGCTCAACCGGTACACGACGCTGGGGTTCGGGACGGACCAGGGGAAGCTGGGCAACGTAATCGGGATGGGGGTCCTGGCGGAGCAGCTGGGCAAGGACATCGCCGAGGTGGGCAGCGTCACGTTCCGGCAGCCCTACGCTCCCGTAACCTTCGGCGCCATTGCCGGGGGTGAAGTGGGAGAGATGCTGGACCCGGTGCGAAAGACGGCCATACACCCCTGGCACGTGGCTCACGGGGCGCTGTTCGAGAACGTGGGCCAGTGGAAGAGGCCCTGGTACTACCCCAAGCCCGGGGAGTCGATGCTGGACGCCGTGAACCGCGAGTGCCTCGCCGCCCGCAACGCCGTTGCTCTGCTCGACCAGTCGACCCTAGGGAAGATCGACGTTCGGGGCCCGGATGCGGCGGAGTTCCTCAACAGGGTCTATTCCAACAACTGGCTCAAGCTGGGGGAGGGACGGGCGCGGTACGGCCTGATGCTGGGCGAAGACGGCATGGTCATGGACGACGGCGTCTCTTCCCGCCTGGCCCCCGGCCGGTTCCACATGTTCACCACCACCGGGGGCGCGGCCAACGTCATGTCCTGGCTGGAACAGTGGCTCCAGACCGAATGGCCCGACCTGAAGGTGTATCTCACCTCGGTTACGGACCAGTGGGCGACCATGTCCGTCGTCGGGCCGAGGGCGCGGGACACGGTGGCCAAGATATGCAGCGACATCGACTTCTCCTCCGAGGACTTCCCCTTCCTATCGTTCCGGGAGGGGACCGTGGCCGGGGTCCCGGCCCGCGTGTACCGCATCAGCTTCAGCGGCGAGCTGACTTTCGAGATCAACGTGCCCGCCGATTACGGGCTCCACGTATGGGAGTCGGTGATGGAGGCGGGCTCGGAGTTTGGGATCACGCCCTACGGAACGGAGACGATGCACGTTCTCCGCGCCGAGAAGGCGTTCATAATCGTTGGGCAGGACACGGACGGGACGGTAACGCCCTCGGACTTGGGCCTGGACTGGCTGGTGTCGAACCGGAAGGACTTCCTGGGCAAGAGGTCGTTGTCCCGGCCCGACATCGTCAGGGAGGACCGGAAGCAGCTGGTAGGGCTAAGGTCGGAGTACCCCGTGAGGGTGATACCGGACGGGTCGCAGATCGTCGAAGACCCCCGGGGCCCGACACCAATCACGATGATCGGGCACGTGACGTCCAGCTACTACAGCGCGTCCCTCGGGCACCCCGTGGCCTTGGCACTGGTCAAGGGAGGTCGGGGGCGGATGGGCCAACGGGTATACATACCTCTCCACGACGGCAACTCCATAGCGGCCATAATCACCAGTCCCGTGTTCTACGACCCGAAGAACGAGCGCCAGAATGTCTAGCGATTCAACGGAAATTCGTCGCGGCTCGCCCCTGGTGGAATTCTTTGCCGAGTGCCCGCCCGTCGATCCTGACCCGACCCGCGACGCCGAGATGAGCGAGCGGGCTTTTTGGGGACACGTCAACCTGCGGGGAGACGCCGCGGACGAGGCGTTTCAGGCGGCAGTCGAGGGTGCCGTCGGGGTCCGCGCGCCGACGTCCCCCAACACCGTGTCGCGGGCCGATGAGACGGCCATAGCATGGCTGGGCCCCGACGAGTGGCTGGTGATCTCCCCGCCGGACATCAAGGAGGGGCTTGCCGCCAGGCTGGAGGAAGCGTTGACCGGGCTTCACGCCTCGGTAAACGATATCTCCAGCGGTCAGACGATCATAAGGCTGCACGGGGCAAGGGCGCGGGAGGTCTTAAACAAGGGGTGCCCTGTGGACCTTCACCCCCGGACGTTCGGGGCCGGGCAGTGCGCGCAGAGCCACGTCGCAAAATCCAATGCCCTGATAGTCCAGGTGAACGATGCACCCACCTACGACGTCATCGTGCGACGCAGCTTCGCTGACTACCTGGCCCGCTGGCTCCTGGACGCGGGCCTGGAATATGACATCGCGGTCGTGTCCAACTAGAAAAGGGAGTGGCGCTCAGGGCCTGCATGAAGATAATCGACATCCTCTCCACGCGTCCCACCCTGTCGTTTGAGTTCTTCCCTCCAAAGACGCCCGCCGGCATAACCTCCCTCTTCAGGACCATCGGCCGCCTGAAAGCCTTCGCGCCCGACTTCGTGTCGGTGACCTACGGAGCGGGAGGCTCCACCAAGGCGCTGACGGAAGAGCTGGCCCTGCGAATAAAGGAGGAAGAGCGACTCCCGGTCATGGCCCACGTCACCTGCGCTGCCCAGTCTCGGGAGGAGGTGCACCAGGTGCTGGCCAGATACGAGGCCGGGGAAATCGAAAACGTCATTGCCCTGCGGGGCGATCCTCCTCGGGGGCAGGACAGCTTCGCGCCCGTCGAGGACGGGTTCACCCACGCCACCGACCTGCTGAGGCACATAAGGAGCAACTTCGGGTTCGGTCTCGGTGCGGCGTGCTACCCGGAGGGCCACCCCGAGGCCCCGGACCTTCGGACGGACGTAGAGTACGTGAAGCGGAAGGTGGACGAAGGGGCGGAGTTCCTGATCACGCAACTGTTCTTCGACAACTCGGACTTCTACCGGTTCCTGGAGATGGCGCGGGCGTCGGGGGTGGGGGCGCCGATTGTAGCGGGGGTGCTGCCGATACTGAGCGGCGCCCAGATAAGGCGCTTCACCGCTTTGTGCGGGGCGTCGATTCCCCGGGACATAGATGCTCGGCTGGACCGGCTGGGGGAGGATGACAATGCGGTGCGGGAGTTGGGCATCGAGCTCGCGACTTCCCAGATCGCCGACCTAAGGGCGAACGGGGTGCAGGGCATCCACTTCTACGCTCTGAATCGGGCTTATTCCATTGGGAAGATTCTGGGGAGTCTGGGGATGTGGGGGGGATGGATTCCGGCTGAGGGGCCGGAATGACGGAGAAAAGGGGCTGGGGTGAGGGTGACCCTTCAGGCATTTCCACCCTCACCCCAGCCCTCTTTCATTGAGAATCCTTTGCGTAACAGGCGTCGGAAGGGTGGGGCCGCTCATGCTGAGCCTGTCAAAGTATGAGCAGTAGGAGCGCGGTCCAATGGCTATACGTGTCTCGAGTCCTCCGCTCGACCCTTCGACTCTGCTCAGGGTGAGCGGTGTGGGTGGGTCACTCGGAGAAAGAAGAGGACGAGGAGGGGGAGGGGCCGCTCGTGCTGAGGCTCTCGAAGTATGAGCAGGAGGGGCGCGGTCCAATTGGCATACGCATCTCGAACCCTCCGCTCGACCCTTCGACTCTGCTCAGGGTGAGCGGTGTGGGTGGCAGTCACTCGGAGAAAGAAGAGGAC
>JAAXHX010000318.1 GCA_012270635.1 Dehalococcoidia bacterium
ACGTAGACCCGGCGGCCCTCCCTGCGAACCTCGACCTCTCCCCGCCGTATCATCCGGTCCAGGGTCGAGATGGAGACTTCCAACTCCCGCGCCGCCTCCGCCTTCGCCACCCAGCGAACCCGCTCAGCCATCGCTCCTGTCCTTGCGTTGAGGATTGCGCCTTCGCCATCGGCCGAACAGGCCCTTGTCCTCGGCGTCGTCTTCCTGTTGCGCCGCCTCCAGAGCCTCCACGCGCTCCGTCAACTCCCCGACCAGCCGCCTGAGCTCGTCCACTCCCTTGATCACCTGCCGCATCCGCGCCTCCAACCTGTCCAGGGGCGTCTCCCTCTCCCAGTCGGGATCGTCGAGACTCGCCATGAACCGCTGCACGGCCAGGGCCATCCTGCCCGTCAGCCGCTCCCGGCTCAGGGCCAACGCCACCGTCTTCCGGTTCACCCCCAGGAGAGCCGCCGTCTTGCGCTGCCCCTCCCGCTGGACGAGGTACTCCACGACCCACTTGAGGTCGGGCTGCTTGTCGGCCCTCGATGTCCGTCCATCAACTGTCTTCTGCTTCCGATACGTCATTTTCTCGCTCTACAGGGGTGGGCCGCTTCTGCAATTTTTCGGTGGAACCAGCCCTTGACAGCGACCGGTCACCAAATTTAGCCAAAACCCCCAAATGTTGCATGAATCCAAAGTTACATGGGCCAGGATGTCCGTTCCTGCCCGGTACCCCATTTCGCGTCACTGACCCCGCCATCCTTTTCTGCCATATTCTGCAATAGCCGATGGGCCAGCATGGGCCGAGGCCGCCGCCGAGACGCCCCATCTGACGCTTCAGACGCCCCGGACGTGGGCATCCGTAGCTAAATCCCCCGCCGAAGGCTGAACGGTCGCGGTGGCAAAAGTGCAATTTCGGTGCCTCCGGGGAGCGATCCAACTTTAGCACAGCTTCTCCGAGATTTGCATTTTTCCAAGTTGACCGATCAAGGGGTCTTGGAGGCCGTTTCGTAGTTGAAACAGGGTGATTTGAGCGGTCAACGCCCTCTGGAAGCCCCTGGCGATTGGGGCGTTTGCCCCATTTTGTACCCCCCAGACGGCAGGGAGGGCAGATGGCATTGTGTCACGGGTAACGACGTGTCGTGTCATC
>JAAXHX010000319.1 GCA_012270635.1 Dehalococcoidia bacterium
CATCCTCGCCTCCAACCTGTCCAGGGGCGTTGTCCTCTCCCAGTCGGGATCGTCCAGGCTGGCCATGAACCGCTGCACGGCCAGGGTCATCCTGCCCGTCAACCGCTCCCGGCCCAGGGCCAAGGCCACCGTCTTGCGGTTGACCCCCAGGAGGGCCGCCGTCTTGCGCTGACCCTCCCGCTGCACGAGCCATTCCACGACCCACTTCTGGTCGGGTTGGCCGTCGTCGGCCCTCGATTTCCGTCCATCACTCGTCTTCGACTTCCGAGATGTCATTTTCGTCCTCTAATGGGGTGGGCCGTTTCTGCAATTTCTCGGTGGAAGGAGCCCCAACACGTGACCTATCACAAATTTCGGCATCGTCCCCCAAACGTTGCACAAATCCACAGCTACGTGGCCCAGGATGTCCGTTCCTGGCCAGCACCCCTTTCGATGTCATGCACCCCCACCTCAATTCCTGCAAAAACCGGTGGGCCAGCATGGGCCGCGGATGCCCTCGACACGCCACATCATGCCCTCATCGACGTTTCAGACCCGCCGGACAGGGGCATCCGTAGCTAAATCCCTCTCCAATGGCTGACCGGTCGAGGTGGTAAAAGTGCAATTCGGGCGTCTTCGGAGAGCACCATAACTTTAGCACAGCTTCTCCGCGATTTGCATTTTCCCAAGTTGACCGATCAAGGGGTTTGGGAGGCCGTTTCGTAGCTGAAGCAGGGGGCAAATGACCGGTCTAGGGTCTCCTCCAAACCCCGCCGACGATACAACTTGTACCACTTTGCGGCCCCCAGACCGCAGGGAGGGCGGATAGCAGTGTATCAACGCTATCTGTGTGTCATGGGTCATCCCCCTACAGGAGTGCCCTCTTCAGGACTCTGCCGCATCCGGTGGTACAGTGAGTCGTAGACGTAGGAACCCATGCCGGACAGTCTCAGTCGTGGGGAGGACGGCTCCCACAGGGGACGCCAGGACTCCCCCAGTATCCCCGTGGCGAACAGTACGGGTGTGCAGGATACCAGGATGGGCAGCGACATCCGGTGCAT
>JAAXHX010000320.1:0-681 GCA_012270635.1 Dehalococcoidia bacterium
CACGTAGACCCGGCGTCCCTCCCTGCGCACCTCGACCTCTCCCCCCAGTATCATCCGGTCCAGGGTCGAGATGGAGACCTCCATCTCCTGCGCCGCCTCCGCCTTCGCCACCCAGCGCACCGGCTCAGCCATCGCTTCTTCCCTCGCCCTGCGGCCTGCGTCTCCGCCACCGGCCGAACAGCCCCTTGCCCTCGGCATCCTCTTCGGATGTCTGCGCCGCTTCCAGGGCCTCCACGCGCTCCGTCAGGTCACCGACCACCCTCCTGATCTCGTCCACCCCCTTGATGGCCTGCCGCATCCTTGCCTCCAGCCTGTCCAGGGGCGTCTCCCTCTCCCAGTCGGGATCGTCCAGGCTGGCCATGTACCGCTGCACTGCCAGGGCCATCCTGACCGTCAGCCGCTCCCGGCTCAGGGCCAACGCCACCGTCTTCCGGTTCACGCCCAGGAGGGCCGCCGTCCTGCGCTGCCCCTCCTGCTGGACGAGGTACTCCACGACCCACTTAAGGTCGGGCTGCTTGACACCGTCGGCCCTCGATGTCCGTCCATCAACTGTCTTCCGCTTCCGATGCGTCATATTCATGCTCTACATGGGTGGGCCGCTTCTGCAATTTTTCCGTGGAACCAGCCCTTGACGCCGACCGGTCACCAAATTTAGCCAAAACGCCGAATCTTGCATGAATC
>JAAXHX010000320.1:777-1327 GCA_012270635.1 Dehalococcoidia bacterium
CCTCGGACGGGGGAATCCATAGCTAAATCCCTCGCCAAGAGCTTGACCGGTCGCGGTGGCAAAAGTGCAATTTTGGTGTCTCCGGGGAGCGATCTAACTTTAGCACAGCTTCTCCGCCATTTGCATTTTTCCAAGTTGACCGGTCGAGGGGTACGGGAGGCCGTTTCGTAGCTGAAACAGGGCGATTTGAGCGGTCAACGGCCTCCTCACAACCCCGCCGGTTGGGGCGTTTGCCCCATTTTGTGCGCCCCAGACGACCGGGAGGGCAGGT
This sequence comes from Dehalococcoidia bacterium, assembly GCA_012270635.1. The sequence goes on from JAAXHX010000320.1 coordinate 1,049, forward strand.
AGCGACGCATCGGCGCTACCTATGTATCACGTCATCAACCCCTCCTATAGGACGCCTCTACAGGAATGGGACGCATCCGGTGGTAGAGACTGTCCCACTGGTAGGCGCGCAGGCCTGACAACGCCAGTCGAGGGGAGGACGGCTCCCACAGTGGACGCCATGACGGTCCGAGTATTCCAGCGGTGGACAGGACGGGGATGCACGACACCAGAATGGGCAGCGACATCCGGTTCATCCGGCCAGCAGTGCTCACGTAGGTCTCCTCCACCTCCTCGGTGT
>JAAXHX010000321.1 GCA_012270635.1 Dehalococcoidia bacterium
TGTCGCAATCGTCGCACTTGCGCAGCCACAGTTCGTGGGCCTTGGCCTTCTCCCAGTAGAAGTCGGACTCGGGCTGGGGGACGGGGACGGGTCGGTCGTAATCTGCCATATCAATCACCTCTTTCGAAGCAGTTCACTAATTACTAATCGGCGGCCAAGACTATGGTGCCTGTGGAGGACAGGGTGCCTCCGGTGCCGTTGACGAGGCAGGTCTTGGCGTCCTTCACCTGCCGGTCTCCGCACTCGCCCCGCAGCTGCCGCGCGGCCTCCAGGAGGAGGAACATGCCGTACATGCCGGTGTGGCAGTAGGAGAGGCCGCCGCCGTTGGTGTTCATGGGGAACTCGCCGCCGGGGGCCGTGCGCTGGTTGGCGACGAAGTCGGGCCCCTCGCCGCGGCCGCAGAAGCCGAGGGATTCCAGGGTGATGAGGACGGTGTAGGTGAAGGAATCGTAGATCATGGCGAGGTCGATGTCGGAGTGGGAGAGTCCGGCCATCTCCAGGGCCCTGGGCCCGGTCTCCCTGGCGATGGTGGAGCAGAGGTCGGTCTGCTGCAGGATGCCCTCGCCGTGGTCGTGACCCTCGGCGGTTCCGAGGACCCATACCGGCTTCTTCTTCGTGTTCTTGGCCACCGCCGCGGAGGTGATGACCGTAGCGCCGCCGCCGTCGGTGACGAGGCAGCAGTCGAAGAGGTGGAAGGGCCAGGAGATCCAACGGGACTCGTGGTAGTCCTTCATGGACATGTCATCCTTTATGAAGGACTTGGGGTTGAGCTGCGCCCATTTCCGGGTGGAAACGGCGATCTCTCCCAGGGCGTTCTGGGTGCGCTCCTGCCCGAACTCGTGCATGTAGCGGTTACAGGCCAGGGCGTAGGGATGGGGCTCGATGACCAGGCCGTAGGGGTGCTCGTACTGGGCGATGGGCATGTTGGGGTCGTCCCCCGCATAGGCCCGAGAGCTTCGGCCCGCCTCGCCATGGACTATCAGGGCGACGTCGATGAGCCCGGCGCTGATGGCAGCCAGGGCGTGCTCCACATAAATGACGAATGAGGAGCCGCCGACGTTGGTGCCGTCGGTGTACTTGGGGGTGATGCCTATGTACTCGGCCATGTTATAGGGAGACGGACCTGCGACGAATAGCCCGTCGACGTCCGAGAGGGATAGGCCGGCGTCATCGAGGGCGTTGAAGGCGGCCTCCGAACCCAGCTGGAGGCGGGACTTGTTGGGTACTTTGCCTATCTCGTCGGACTCGTCCACACCGACGATTGCGGCCATACGGGACAGATTTGCCATTATGTACCTCCTGTAGCTACCGGGGTGTGCCTTGCCGGGGCGCGATGCCCCACTCAAAGCTAACAAGATTGATGGTGGTTCCCCCAGAAAGCGGCCCTATTCTATAGTCGGGTCAAGGGGGTGTCAATTTGGGGTGGGGTGGTGGACTTAAGGGGAGTGGGCCGCGTAGAATGACCCTAGAGGCCGCGCTTTAGCGATCGGGAGGAGAACATGGCTGCACCCGAGATAGTCCTGTACACGAAACGTTCCTGAACTTCCTGCAGAAGGGCGAAAGAGTTCCTTTCGCAGAAAGAGGTCGACCATGTCGAGCGCGACATCTTCAAGGAACCCCTGTCCCGAGAAGAGATAGAGGGTCTGCTGAAGGTCATACCCATGGAGCAACTCTTCTCCCGCAAGAGCAGGGCCGTGAAGAAGCTGGGCCTGGATGTCGACTCCCTCTCAGACGAGGAGAAGCTAGACCTGATGACCCAGGAACCCGCGCTGCTAAAGAGGCCCATAGTCGTGGGCGGGGCGACGCCCGTCCTGGGCTACGACGCGGCGGCCCTCGAGAGCGCGGTCGGGGGCGGATAAAAGGAAAGCACAGGACGGGACACGACATGACTGACGAAAACACCCACAACAGGCCCGACCTCCTGGTCGAGACCCAGTGGCTGGCCGACCACCTGGACGACCCCGGCCTCAGAATCGTCGACATGGGGCCCATCGACGCTTACAAGCGGGCCCACATACCCGGGGCCATGGGCCTGAACCGCAACTACTTCAAGGACTCCGACAACCGGGTCCTGGTCATGGGGCCCGACCGGTTTGCCGAAGCCATCGGCGAGGTGGGTATTGGCAATGAGCACGACGTTATCGCCTACGACGACTGGGGCGGCCTCTACGCCGGACGGCTCTGGTGGCTCCTACGCATGCACGGACACGAGAAGGTCCGGGTCCTGAACGGGGGCTGGAACAAGTGGATAAGCGAGGGTCGCCCCGTCGAGCCCGCTCCCCTGGCCACCTACCACAGCGGCAGGCCGATGTCGCCCCATCCCCCCGCAACCTTCACCCCAACCCTGCTGCCCGAATACAACTGCACCCTGGACCAACTCAAGGAAAGGCTCGACGAGCCGGGATGGGTCACCCTCGACGTCCGCACCGACGACGAATACACCGGCGCCTTGACACGGGGGAACAAGCGGGGCGGACACATACCGGACACCGTCCACATCGAGTGGACCAGGGCCGTCACCGACGACGAGTTCAGGACTTTCCTGCCTCCCAGGGAGCTGAGAGAGCTTTACGAGTCCGCCGGGATCACCCCCGAGATGAAGATAGTCACCTACTGACAGGGCGGGATACGTGCGGCGCACGTAATGTTTGCCCTCCAGCTCCTGGGCTACGAGAACGTCAGCAACTACGACGGCTCCATGGGGGAGTGGGCCAACCGGGACGACACGCCTATAGTAGCTTAGGCCCGACCACGTACTTCAGGTTGGCCGTCGTGCGGCTGGCCACCTCTTCCACGGTCATGCCCCGAAGCTCGGCAACCTTCTCTGCCACGCGCAGCAACTGGGCCGGTTCCAGGGGGTTCTTTTTCTTCCAGGGCTGCGGAAAGGAGTCGGTCTCTATCACGATGTATTCGAGAGGGAGGGACCGGACTATCGGGTGGAGATGGGGCAGGCTGAGCAGCGTCTTGGAGAACGAAACGTAGATGCCCATGTCGATGCACTCTTCGGCGATTCTCTCGTCCGCGACGAAGTAGTGCATCACCGCCCCGACCTCGTACACCCGCTCCTCCTTGAGGATTCGGAGGCAGTCCCAGTAGGCTTCTCGGCTGTGGAACACCACGGGAAGACCCAGTTCTCGAGCCAAACGCAGGTGCCGGCGGAACACGTCCTGCTGGACCTCCCTCGGGGCCTTGCTCTTGAAATAGTCCAGGCCCGGTTCGCAGATCATAACGACCTTTTCGCTGGACTCGGCCAGCCGACCCAACTCCTCGAAGGTCTCCTCCGTGACGTTCAGGTGAGCGGCATGGGGATGAATCCCGACACCTGCATATATGTCGGGGTACTCTTCGGCTATACGCACGGCGGCCTTGGAGGATTCGAGGGAGCTTCCCGCCGTGACTATGCGTCTGACCCCTACATCCCTTGCCCGCCGGACGACATCCGGTAGCTGAGGGCCATAGTCCTCCAGATGGGTGTGACTGTCAGACAGGTCTAACATTCAGGCTCCGTCCTTGGATAGTCGCTTATGACCTTTTACTATTTCGGCAAGCTCCCGGGCAGAGCTGCGGGGGTCTGGGGAAGCGAGAATTGAGCGGATGACGGCCACTCCGTCGGCTCCCGCACGCATCACTTCCCCTGCGTTGGACGGGTCAATCCCCCCGATGGCATATACCGGAGACCCGACCCGGACCTTTACCGCTTCCACCAGCCTAGGCCCCGAGGGGGGACGGCCAAGGTGGGACTGCGTACCGTATATGGTCCCCAGAATCAGGTAGTCGGCGCCGTCTTTCTCTGCGGTCACTGCCTCTTCAACGCCGTGCACCGACCTCCCGACCAAAAGCCTTCCTTCCCCGATCCTCTTTACAGCATAGACAGGCAGCGAATGAGAAGGAAGGTGGACCCCGTCAGCCCCGACCGCGAGGGCTACGTCAACCCGGTCGTTGACAATGAGCAGTGCTCTGCCCTGTGTGACGAGACGTAGCTTAGTTGCAAGCAGGTAGAGGTCGCCCGAGGCCATGCCTTTCTCCCTGACCTGCACCATCCCCACCCCACCCGACACCGCGTTGGCCACCACCTCTTCCAGCGGCGCGCGGAGGGAGATTGAGGAGTCGGTGACAAGGCATAGAACGGGGAGTCGTGGAACGCTAGCCATGGGCCCGTGCGGGCCTCAGGAAGAATTCGTCGAAGGCCTCAAAGGCCAGAGGAGCCACCCGTTGGGCGATCTTCTCGATGGCCTGGGCGTAGGCCTGGATCTCGGGCTGGGCGCCCTCTCCCAGCCTCAGCTCCAGGAAGTTCATCAGGGCCCGGAAGTTCAGTGTCCAGTAGAACTCCGTGTAGTACGCCGTCCCCAGCACGCCGCGGAAGACCTCCCGCGTGCGCTTGCGATGCTCCCTGTAGGGTTTAGCCTTCTCTACCATGCGCTCATAGAAGTCGTGCTCCCGGTGCATCATCTCCTCGTACTCCTTCAAGTCATCATCATCGAAGATGCCGGGTAGGTCATGGAGGGACGGGACGTAAAACTCTTCCTTGAAAGTGCGGTACCGGGCCGAACGCTCGTTGTAGCTGGCGATGCGGTGGCGGAGCCACTGGCGGGCAACGAAGATGGGGCACTTGACTACGAACTGGAAGACGACGTGCTCGAAGGGCGTGCCGTGCTTGTTCTCCATCAGGAAAAAGATGAGCCGACGGTCCCGCTCGGGGTCCGACTTCGCCCCCGACGAGACCCGGGCCGCGTCCAATATCCTCTCGTCGGAGCCTATGTAGTCGAGGAGATGGACGTAGCCCTTGTCCAGAACCGGTATCTTGCATCCCTTGAGCTCGGGGTCCGGGCCGTTGACGTTTTCCAATGGCGTCTCCACTTTGTAGCGTTGATAGTCGGAGCTCTGCTCAGACGCCCATACCTATGGCGACCATACGCAGGGACCTCTCCGTGGCCTCGGTGAGAAGGGCCCCGGCGTCGTGGATGGCAGCGTCCAGGGCTATGGGCCCCGGCGCGATGCTCATCACTGAGGTCACGCCCTGCTCGTATATCGACCTGTATTCCGGGGCCAGGTTCCCGGCCAGCGCGATGACGGGGATATCGAGCCCCTTGGCCCTGGAAGCGACCCCCATGATCGTTTTCCCGTACGACGATTGCCCGTCTATCTGTCCCTCCCCGGTGATGACGAGGTCCGCCCCGTCCAGTTGCTCGGCAAAGTTGACCGCATCGGCGACGACCTCGACGCCCGGTCTTAGCTCGGTGGGGAAGAACACCTTCATGCCGTAGGCCAGACCCCCCGCCGCCCCGGCGCCCGGGCTGTTCCTTTGATCGATGCCCAGGTCTCGTAGCACCACGTCGGCGAGGTTGCCCATGGCAGCGTCCAACTGGGCGATGATCGCCGGGGTGGCTCCCTTCTGAGGGCCGTAGATGGCCGCGGTTCCCTCCGGGCCGCAGAGGGGATTGGTGACGTCGGTGGCGACCTGGAAGGTGGACTCGGTGGCCCGGGGGTCGATCCCCGATAGGTCGATTCGTGCGAGACGAGCGAGGGGTCCCCCACCGAAGGGGATCTCCGCCCCGGACTCGTCCAGGAACCTTACGCCCAGGGCTTGGGCGACGCCGGCGCCCCCGTCACAAGTGGCGCTGCCCCCGACACCCAGTATGAACTTCCGGTGCCCATGGTCCAGGGCGTTTCGGATCAGCTCTCCGGTGCCGTAGGTGGTGGTGATCAGGGGGTCACGCCGGTCCCTCGGGACAAGGGCCAGCCCTGAGGCATTGGCCATCTCCACCACGGCGGTATTGCTGTTTCCCAGCACACCCCAGAGCGCTGTCACCGGCTCGCCGAGGGGGCCGGTGACGGTGTCCTCGTGGGTGCGTCCCCCCGTGCCCCTCATCAGGACTTCCAGGGTGCCGTCCCCGCCGTCGGCCATGGCGGTTATGAGGACCTCGGCGTCGGGGAAGACGCGTCGGATGCCGGAGACGATGGCCTCGGATACCTGGAACACCCCGAGACTCCCCTTGAACGCCTGGGGCGCAACGACGATTTTCATGGAAGGGATTATAGTCCCGCCAAGGGTGTCGGTGATAGACTAGCCGCCGTTGGAGACGGGAAAACACCAGCCTATGAACTCTGCGGAAGCAAAAACCCTGAACGAGTCTTATGAACTTTCCATCAAAGCCTTGGACTCCTGCAGCCAGGAAGCGTCCGGAGCCGAAACGAAGCTCATTGGCGTTATAGCAGTCGGGAGTCTTATTGTGGGGCTCTTACCCGCCACACAAGGCAGTGAGAATCTCACCAATTGGGCATATTGGCCCAATTGGTTGGTCTACTCTGCTTTGGCAACGTATCTGTTAGCCGCTTTCAGCGTTTACCGGGGGTTATCGGGGCAGGAATTCTACTCAACCGCTTCCTTTGATCCCAAGGTGTTGCGAGAGCATTATTGGCAAATGGACGACATAGAGTTCAAGAAGGCTTTACACAGCGAAATGGAAAGTGCCCTTGAATCGAATCGTCAGAACCTCGATAGGAAGAACAGATACTTCCTTAGAGCGCTTCCGGCGGTTGGGCTAGAAATAGTTCTTCTGTTAGCCTGGACCTTTACAAGAAATGCTGTTCCTATTTCTTGAAAGGACCAAGAGGGTAGCCCCTGACAAAAGGTTTCAGGGGACTTGGGCGTTTGGGAGTCGTTGACGACTCTTTGGTGTCTTTGCTTTCCTCTGCCATGTCCTAATGATACATCAAGTGGTAGGATGATTAGAAGCGCCGAGCCCTTTGTCCCGCAGAGCCGACACAATCTGATTGAATAGGAGACATGATCCCGCAAAAGGTCATAGATGAGCTTGCCCAGGTGGTGGGGGAGCGGTACGTCCTCTACGCCCCGGAGGACCTGATAGTCTTCGAATACGACGGCTCCCAGGCGACGGGCTACCCGGAGGTCGTGGTCGTTCCCGGCTCCGCCGAGGAGGTGGCCCGGACCATCAAGATCGCTCACCGGGAGGGCATACCCGTCGTGCCCCGGGGCGCTGGCACCAGCATAAGTGGCGGAGCCCTCGCCTCGACCGGCGGCATCCTTCTGCCCATGACTCGGTTGAAGAGGGTCCTGGAGATTGACGCCGAGAACCTCGTCGCCGTTGTGGAGCCGGGGCTGGTGAACCTGGACCTGAGCGCAGCGGTAAGCCAATACGGCCTCTACTACGCCCCCGACCCTTCGAGCCAGAAGGCCTGCACCATCGGCGGCAACGTAGCGGAGAACGCCGGCGGGCCCCATTGTCTCTCCTATGGCGTGACGACCAACCACGTCCTCGGGCTGGAGGT
>JAAXHX010000322.1 GCA_012270635.1 Dehalococcoidia bacterium
TAGCCGGAGCACCTCCGGGGCCGTTAAGCCCCGTAGGCGGGGTGGCTTCCACCCGGTGGTCTCGCGGACGCGACCGGCCTTCGCGGGGGTCGCCCCCCGGGCCCAAAGGGCCCCGGCCCACGGGGCGTACCCCCGTGGGCGGGGCGGTCCGCTCGTCCGCTAGGCGTGCCCCCTCCCGGAGCAGGACCATTTCGGGGTCCACCGGATGGAGCGCCCGCCGGCGAGCACCGATCCCGAAAGCGATCCCGCAGCTGGGGATGGAGGGAAAAGACCGGAACGCCGCGATCCAACAGACGGTCCACGACCGGTCCGTGGGGGACCTCAAGGGCGACGGTCAGACGCCCGGCGTCCCCGCCTGCACACGTAACTATCCCGTCTAGAAGCGGGCCGAGCCCCGGACCGGAAGGCGGGACGGCCGTCTCACCCCGGACGGTTTCGTTTTGGGCAAGCACACCGGCTGGATGGAACGGGGAGCCCCCGTCCATACCGGCAAAGAAGGTGGGAGGAGATGGCGTAGACCGGAAGCATTCCTTATTTAGTGAACCAGGACCACGGACCGCGAGTCCCCAAGACGGTCCGTCCGTCCCGGTATCGGTGCTCCCAAGCCCACACTCCCTACGGGGGTAGATCACCGTCCTCACCCGAGACCCATATCCCCCAGGCGTTCGCCACAGCCGGGGGCATGGGGAGCTCTCGGGGAGTGGACTCGGGGTGACCCGGCCCCAAACCGAGTCGACCGTAGCGAACACCGCCGAACGGTCCGGACTGGCCCAGTCCAAAACAAAAACGCTGCGACCTAACTGGCTGATTTATCAACCTTAGGAAGGTCTGAAGTAGTGCCTATTTCTGCGCTGGGGTGGAATGTGCCCACTTTTTTGGTCACAGCTGGCCGATTTGGACCGTTTTGACGACGAATGGCCCGCCCAAAGGCCGATTCCGGGCATTTTACAGGCCTGGGCGTACCGACTGAAGTCATGTATCCCATAGATCGACCCTACAGGCGGGCCAGCTCCTTGCGAGCCGGTAGAAATGGGCCAGCTCGAAGAGCGTATAGACCTGGGCCGCGTTTCGGGCCAACCCGCGATACCGGGTCTGGCGGTACCCCCACAGGGGCTTGCCCCCAAAGGAGGCTCCACGCGGGCGCGGATGCGGTGGCTCTCTTGGTTGAACACCTGGTTGAACACTTGGTCCGTCTCATCCAGCCTCTGCCCCCGGGCCGCCTTCCGACTCACACACCACTCCACCCCGCGGGCCTCCGCCTGGCGCTCCGCGGACCCATAGGCCTTATCCCCGTAGATACGCTCCTCCTTCCCATGGAGACCGGCCTCCATCATAGTCGAATCATGGGTAGCGGCCGTGGTGACCGCCACGGAGTGTCCCTACCCCTGCGTATCCGTACCCACGTGGGCCTTCAGGCCAAAAGGCCCCGTGTGGCCCTTCTTCGTTGAGGTCCTCTCCGGATCCCGCTGCCGCTCTTGGTTCTGGGTGGAGGAAGGCGCCTGGATAATGGGGGCCTCCACAATAGAGCCCTGCTTAAGGATCCGCCCCTTCCGAGTCCGATGCGCGGTGCGAAGCGCCAACAGCGGCGGCGTAAGGTTAGGCTTCGGCCAGCGATGCCGGAATTGCATATCGGAGTCTCATCCGGCACGTGACGCGCGTCCACGCCGGCCAAGCGGCGCGCCGGCTCCACGTCAATAAGAAACTCCTCTGCGGCGGGGTCGGCCCCCCGAATCCCTGCGGCAGGAAGTAAATCCGCAGCCTGACCGGCTGGGGAATGGGCGGGCGTCCCTGGCCCCGCTTGAGATAGTATGGTTCAAGGAGGGCCAGAAAGTCGGCCCAAGGCCGCACGGCTTCCCTCTCTTCGAGCCGTAGCGGCTGGCGGGTTTTCTTTTTCCGGTGTTCGTATTCGAGGTCTGTGAGACCAAGCTGCCTGGTGAGTGGTTTCTATAGGTCACGCCAATATCAACATCGAACTCCGGACTTAATCAGAAGTCCCTTAGTACTAGGCAGGCCAGCCCTGCCCTTTAGTCACAAGGTTTCCCAGACAGTGTTTTTGATCGCCGTGTGAGGGGGTCATGGGTGAGGCTGTAGTGGGCTTCGTGAGGGAGGTGTGGTTCTGCTTCGGTAGGTCTGGGGGCCCCATTTGGTCGCATCAATGGCGGGCGGTGGGTCCGGCTGCAGCCCCGCTGCAGCTGAAGTTTATAGTATTTGAGATTC
>JAAXHX010000323.1 GCA_012270635.1 Dehalococcoidia bacterium
TCTCCAGCATGTTCAGGAAGTCGGTGTTGCCGCCGAAGTTCAGCTGATAGGTCCTCTCCAGCTTGACCCCCCTGTCCCGGAACAGCCGGGTCAGCACCCGGTGGGTGATCGTCGCCCCGACCTGCGACTTGATGTCGTCACCCACTATGGGCAGTCCCTTGTCCGAAAAGCGCTTCTGCCAGTAGCCTTCCTTGGCTATGAACACCGGGATGCAGTTCACTAGCCCGCATCCCGCGCTCAGGATCTGCTCCACGTACCACTTGGTGGCCTCCTCGCTCCCGACGGGGAGGAAGTTGACCACCACGTGAGTGTCCCGGTCCTTCAGGATGTTGGCGATGTCGGAGGTGGGGCCCGGCGCCTTCTTCACCACGTCCGCCAGGTACTTGCCGATGCCGTCGTGGGTCATGCCCCGGTCCACGTTCACCTGCATGGGAGGCACGTCGCAGAACTTGGCCGTGTTGTTCTGCCCCGAGAATATGGCCTCCGACAGGTCCTTCCCGACCTTGTTCCGGTCCACGTCAAAGGCCGCGACCACCTTGATGTCGGAAATCGGGTACTCCCCGAGCACCGGGTGCATCAGGCCGGGGATGTCCTCTCCGTCGGAGGCGTTCTTGTAGTAGTAGAGGCCCTGCACCAGGGATGAGGCGCAGTTGCCCACCCCTATTATGGCTACGTTGATGTCAGACAAGCGTTAGTCCTCCGTTGCATTCGTCCCCCGGTTTCCGTGCGGCCCAATACGACAGCCGGAAAGGGCCGGGGTTCTTGGGTTCGGGGGTTGGCGTCGGGCGGGCCGAGGGGCGGGGTCTGCCGGTCTATGTCGTGCGGGAGTGGTCTGGAATGCCCTGCCGCCTTCGCCCTCCTGGAGCCCCGGGCATTCGATGGATTTGTAATCTCTGCTCTGTAAGACCGCTCCGATCTCTGGCCGCCGGCATGTTCCCGTATCGCCGCCCGGTTTCGCCGCGACTTTAGCAACGACGCCCCTTACTGTCAAGTTTGCCCCCCCGATTCGTGCCTGCCGGGACCCGGCGTAAGGCCCGCGCATTGAGCTAACCTCAGCCCCCATCCTGGGGCGCGAAGACCCGCTTGGGGTTCCACGGGCCCTTGGGCGTGGGCGCCGATATCACGGCCAGGAATCGACCGTCCAGCGAATAGGCCCGACAGAGAATCAGTTCGTCGGGTTCGCGGAACGCGCTGGATAGTTGCGCCGCCGCCGTGGTTATCCTGTCGTAGTCGAGGTAGGACACGGGAATCGGCTGGCCGTTGAGTGCAGCCCTCTCCGCCTTGCGGTCCAGGATGGCGGCGGGCATGCTGCTCATCGCCAGGTCCATCGGAAAGAGAAGGTCCTGCCAGGCGCCCCCGTTGACGGCCTCCTCGAACTCCTCCGGCGTCACCGAGTCCTGAATGTCGAAGGGTCCCGTGCGGAGCCTCGCCAGCTCGGTGAGGTGCCCCCCGACCCCCAATTCCCGGCCTATGTCGTGGGCCAGAGACCTCACGTATGTGCCCCGTCCGCAGTCGACGTATATGGTCGCCTGGGGAGGGTCCCAGCTTACGATTTCCAGCTTATGCACGGCCGTCTCCCGCTTGGGCCGCTCCACCGTTATGCCCTCCCTTGCCAGCTCGTAGAGCCGCTTCCCCTCGTGCTTGAGGGCGCTATACATGGGCGGCTCCTGCATGATGATGCCGCGGAAGGGGCCCAGCGCCTCTTCGACCGTCTCGCGGGTCAGGTGGGAAGCGTTTATTTCCTCGGTCACCGTCCCCTCGGCGTCGTATGTGTCGGTGGCCGCCCCGAAGGCAACTACGGCCCGGTAGGTCTTGCTGGACTCCGCCAGGAACTCGCTCACCCGGGTCGCCCTCCCGAGACAGATGGGCAGCACCCCCGACGCCAGGGGGTCCAGCGTACCCCCGTGGCCCACCTTCTTAACCCGCGTGAGCCTCTTGACCCGCCTCACCAGGTCGAAAGACGTGCAGTCGACGGGCTTGTTGAGGTTGAGTATTCCTGAGACGCTCAAGTCTGGCTTGCCGTTTCGGGGCCCTCTTCGGGCAGATCGAAGTTGTTCATAATGCTGTTCAGCCGCGCTCCTCGCTCTATCGAATCGTCCATCTGAAACTCCAGGCGCGGTATGTGCCGCAGGGAGAGCCGGCTGCCGAGGCTCCTGCGCAGGTAGCTCCCCGCTGCCTGAAGACCCCGGTGCACCTCCGACTTCTCTTCCTCCGTGCCCATGGCGCTCACGTGCACCGTGGCCTCCTTCAGATCGCTGGACACCGAGACCGAAGTTATGGACAGCATCCGGTTGAGCCTCGGGTCCCTCACGTCCCTCTGGAGCAGCACGCTCAACTCTTCGCGCAGAAGCTCGTTGATTCTCAGGGTTCGTCTACTCATGGTCGGGCTCCCGTGGCGCTGCGGATACCGGGTGAGGGACAGAGGCAGGGAGACGGGGATCAGTCGGCGGGGCCGGAGACCAGCTCCTTGCGGAAGGCGACCAACTCGTCACCGGCTTCGAAGTTGTCGAAACCCTCGAGCCCGACGCCTCCCTCGGAGCCCGAGGCGACCTCCCTGACGTTGTCCTTGAAGTGGCGCAGGCTCTTGATCCTGCCCTCGTGGACCGCGTCGCCGTTCCTCAGGACCCGGATGAGCGCGCTTCGGTTCAACCGGCCTTCGCTCACGCCTATCCCGGCCACCTTGCCGCCCTTCACGTCAAACACCTCTTTCACCAGGGCCCGGGCCTCCACCGTCTCCCTGTACACCGGCTCCAGCATCCCGGATACCGCCGCACTCACATAGTCCAGCATGCCGTAGATGATGTCGTAGTGGCGGATATCCACTCCCTCGATGTCGGCCAGCCTTCGAGCCCCGGCCTCGTCCTTGGTGTTGAAGGCCAGGATCACGGCGTCCGACGCGGAGGCCAGCAAGACGTCGGTCTCCGTGACCACGCCGCTGCTGGTCCGTATGACCTTGACGGCCACCTCATCTGTGGATAGGTCTTCGAGGGCGCTTCTCAGCGCTTCCCCACTCCCCTCGACGTCCGTCTTGAGGATTACGTTCAGCTCCTTGGTGTACCCGACCCTGACCTGGGCCAGCAGGGACTCGGCGTCCCCGTGACCCTCGTCCCGGCCTGCCATCTGCCGCTCCCGCCGCTCCGCGGCAGAGGTCCCCTTACGCCCCGTCTCCGCAGCAACGATGATGTCGCCCGTCCGGGGTACGCTGTCGAACCCCAACACCTCCACCGGGACCGCAGGCCCGGCCTCCGAGACCCGCACGCCTTGATAGTCGAACAGGGCCCGCACCTTGCCTTTCGTATCCCCGACGAAGAACCGGTCCCCTCCTTTGAGCGTTCCCGACTGTACCAGCACCGTGGCGACCGGTCCTCGCGCCGAGTCCAGCTTGGCCTCGACCACAACGCCCCGTGCCTTGCCTTCCGGGTTGCTCTTCAACTCCGCGACCTCCGCCACTAGGACTATGTTCTCCAGCAGGTCATGGACGCCTTCTTCGGTCTTGGCGGACAGCGGCACGACTATCGTGTCCCCGCCCCACTCCTCCGCGATCAGCCCCAGTTCGGAAAGCTGCTGTTTTATCCGGTCCGGGTTGGCGCCCGCCACGTCCATCTTGTTGATGGCCACTATGATCGGGACTTCCGCCGCCTTGGCGTGGTCTATGGCCTCCCGGGTCTGGGGCATCACCCCGTCGTCGGCGGCAACCACCAGCACCGCTATATCCGTCACCTGGGCCCCCCGGGCCCGCATTGCGGTAAAGGCCTGGTGCCCCGGGGTGTCCAGGAAGGTGACGAGTTGTCCGTTCACCCTCACCTGGTACGCCCCGATGTGCTGGGTTATGCCCCCCTTCTCGGAAGCGGTGACCGAGCTGTTCCTGATCACGTCCAGCAGCGAGGTCTTTCCGTGGTCGACGTGGCCCAGGATAGTCACTATCGGGGCCCGGGGCTCCAGGTCCTCCTCCGTCTCCCCCGCAACGACGTCCACGGCATCCTTGATGCTCGAACCCTTGGCCTCCTCCTGGTACGGCGAGAACCCGAAGTCCGAGGCGATGATCGAGGCCGTCTCGTAGTCGATGACCTGGTTAATGTTCGCCATCACACCCCGGCGCATCAGCTGCTTGATCACCTCGATGCCGCTGGCCCGCATCAGCTCGGACAGGCTCTGCACCGCAATGGCGCCGGGGATCTCCAGGGGAGGCCCCGACACAGGCCTGGTCTCGACGTTCACTCCCCGCCGGACCTGCCTACTCCTTGGGCTGTTGGACTGACCTGTAGTCAATATATTGCTCGGATAATCAGGGCCTCAGCCTTTTCAGTTCCTCGAAGCTTCCGGGACCTCCGGCTTCAGCGTCTCGGCGTACTCTTTGAAGACGCTCAGGGAATCCGAGGTTATGCTGCACTTCAGGGCCCGGGCCAGGCGCTGGGACCCGACCGCCTTGCGCCAACACTGGTAGTCGGTGCACAGGTACGCTCCCCTACCCGCCGTCTTGCCGCCCGGGTCCATTTCAATTGCCCCCTCCGGGGTGCGGACCACCCTGAGCAACCGACGCTTGTCCATCGCCTTGCGGCAAGAGATGCAGGTCCGCTGGGGCGGTAGACGCCTCTGTTTGACGGCGATGTTTTTGGCCAATCTTCCCTGCCGTTCTTGCATCGGGCCGAGATCCCCGGCCCCTTTGATCTTTCTAACGTCGAGACCGGGTCGGGTTGGGGAATGAGCCGAAGCCCGTTGCGCCCGGGGGCCTTGGCGGCCCGCCGCCCGGACCTCTTCCTCTCCTCCCGCCCTTCCGTTTCTTCCCCTTGGCCTTGTTGCCCCCGCGGCCCGGAATGAAGATGTCCAGGTCCTCGGCAAACCTGAGTTCGGTGGCCGGCCGGTAGATCTCCTGCTCGGCGCTGGGCCAGATGTCCTCGATGGCCTGGGGCGCCGGTTCTGGGAAGGCGGGCACGCCCACCTCCTCCAATACCGGTTCGGCCTCGTCGATGGGTAAAACCTCGGCTACCGGGGCCAACTCTTCCGGTATCGGTACGTCTTCGACCTCCGGAAGCGCTGGCGCTTCTGCCTCGATTGTCGGTTCGTCCAGCGCCGCCGCGGCCTCTTCCACCACCGCCGCGGCCTCCTCGATGACCTCTGCCGCAACCTCGACGACTTCCTCCGGCTCCGGTGTCTCCGCCTCGGCGGCTGTGGGTTCGGGAGTGGGCTCTTCCACCGTGGGTGCGGGCTGGCTCAGGGCCGCTATGGCCGCCGCCCGGATCTTGCTTTCTCCGGCGTCGCTCACACCCTTGATATCGATGCGCCATCCCGTGAGCTTTGCCGCCAGCCGGGCGTTCTGCCCCTCCTTGCCGATAGCCAGGGACAGGTGTCGGTCCGCCACGACTACTACCGCGGCTTCCTCCTCCTCGTCGATTTCCACCCGGGCCACCTGGGCTGGGCTGAGGGAGTTGGCGATGAAGATGGACGGTTCTTTATCCCATTGCACCACGTCTATCTTTTCGCCGTGCAGCTCGTTGACAATGTTCTGGATGCGGATACCTCGCAGGCCCACGCACGACCCCACCGGGTCTATCCCCTCCTGTCGCGCCGAGACCGCAACCTTGGTCCGGTATCCCGCCTCCCGGGCTATGGACCGGATCTCCACCGTGCCGTTGTAAACCTCCGGCACTTCCAGCTCGAACAGGCGCTTCACCAGGTCCTTGTGCGTCCGTGACACGATCACCTGTGGCCCCTTGACGCTGCGGCTCACCTCCAGCACCAGGACCTTGAGCCTCTGCCCCGGGCGGCACCGCTCGTTGGGCGGTATCTCCGGCGCGGGCATGACCGCTTCCGTCTTGTCTATGTCGACGACGATCTGCCTCGGTTCCAGGCGCTGGACGATGGCGCTGGCTATCTCGCCCTCCCGGTCGGAGAACTCCTGGTAGACCAGCTCTCGCTCGGCTTCCCGGAGGCGCTGCATGACCACTTGCTTGGCCGTCTGGGCTGCAATCCTGCCGGCGAATTGGCCCGTGGACTCGATCTCTATCACCTCGCCGATCGCAGCGCCCTTCTTGTACTTGTTGGCCTCCTTGGTGGTGATCTCCAGGTCCGAGTCGGTCACCTCTTCGACGACCGTCTTCAGCGCAGCGACTTTAACCTCGCCGCTGGTGGGCAAAATCTTCACGGACAGGTTCTGGCCCGCGGTCTCGCCCTCTCTCTTGTACACGGATACGAGGGCTGCTTCGATGGCGGAGATGACCACTTCGCGCGGCAGGTTTCTCTCAGAGGCAAGCTGAGTCACCGCGATTAGAAAATCGCTTTTCATACCGGCCTAACCCTCCAATCCCGACTTTTGGGCCCCTATTAAAAAAAGTGGGGGGCTCCCACTTCCAAATAACAGGCCTTAAGTTAGTCGGATTATATCAGACCGCCGCCGCTCATTGCAAGACGCCCGGCCCCCTTCCTCCCCCGCCCCCGAAACTTTATTGACGGCCAAAAGCCCCTTTGCTAGACTCGAACCCCCGGGCGGTTAGCTCAGTTGGTGAGAGCGCTGCGTTGACATCGCAGAGGTCACTGGTTCGAGTCCAGTATCGCCCACCAGACACTCCCGTACTGCGAACTCCCCTGCCCAGTGCGACCTCGGC
>JAAXHX010000324.1 GCA_012270635.1 Dehalococcoidia bacterium
AGGCAGGTCGAGGGCCGGTACCGCACTAAGAAACCCGAGCTTAGAGAGCTCCTTTCCCAGGTCCAGGCACTTCTGAATTCTTTCGAAAGCTACACCATCGGGCACGTGCCACGCGCGCAAAACCGCTACGCCGACGCCCTGGCCAATCTGGCCCTGGACGCACGCTGAATTTGACCTCCCCGCAAGGGTGGCATAGTCTTTCATGGGACGTTGGAGACCGGGCGGCCGCCCGCCACTGGTGGGAGGAAAGTCCGAGCTCCCCCGGGAAGGGTGCTGGGTAACGCCCAGGAGGGGAAACCCTACGGAAAGTGCCACAGAAACATACCGCCCGCCTCGGCGGGTAAGGGTGAAATGGCGAGGTAAGAGCTCACCAGTAGACCGGGTGACCGGCTAGCTGGGCAAACCCCACCCGGAGCAAGGCCAAATAGGAGGACAACGGGACCCGGCCCATCCTCGGGTTGGCCGCTGGAGCCCGTCGGCAACGCCGGGCCTAGATAGATGGCCGCCGTCCGCTTCAGGCGGATACAGAACTCGGCTTACAGGTCTCCGCAGGTCCCAGTGGGGCGGCGACGCACACGTCGCCGCCCCACTCTCTGTTGAAGGCATAGTCCGCGGGCATATATACTGGGACATCGCCGCTGTTTAGCCTTGCCGGGAGGTAGCCATGACCACTTTGAAGAACGCCCCTGGAACAGCCGAGCCCCGGACCCCAACCGCTCACCCCCTCGATCCCCTCACGGCTGACGAAATACTCCGCGCCGTGGAGATACTCAACCGGGAGCAGGACATCGGGGCGCGGGTGAGGTACGAGACCGTGGTGCTCCACGAGCCCGACAAGGACGACGTCCTGGCCTACGACGGGACGGGCTCCCTGCCCCGGGAGGCCTTCATCTGCCTCCTGGACAACGACTCCCGACGCACCTACGAGGCCATAGTCTCCCTCTCCGAGGACACCGTGAAGTCGTGGAAGCACATCCCCGGCGTCCAGCCCAAGATCATGCTGGACGAATTCTACGAATGTGAGCAGGCCGTAAAGGAAGATCCTGCGTTCAAGGAGGCCTTGGCGAAGCGCGGCATTACCGACGTTGACCTGGTGATGGTGGACCCGTGGTCGGCGGGGAATTACGGGATCGAGGGCGAAGAGGGGATGCGGCTGTCCTATGCCCTCTGCTGGCTCCGCTCCGGCCCCAACGACAACGGCTACGCCCGTCCCATCGAGGGGGTCGTCCCCGTGGTAGACCTCAACGAGATGAAAGTCCTTCGCGTCATAGATCACGGCGTCGTCCCACTGCCCCCGAATGACGGCAACTACTCTCAGAACTTCATCCACGAGTTCCGAGAGGACCTGAAGCCCATCGACATCACCCAGCCGGAGGGCCCCAGCTTCACCGTGGACGGCTGGCACGTTTCCTGGCAGAAGTGGGACATGCGCCTCGGGTTTACGCCCAGGGAGGGGCTCGTGCTCTACGACGTAGCGTATCGGGACCAGGGGCGCCGACGCCCCGTAATCTACCGGGCCTGTCTGTCCGAGATGGTGGTCCCCTACGGCGAGCCCAATGCACCCCACTTTCGCAAGAATGCCTTCGACGCGGGAGAGTACGGCATCGGCAACCTGACCAACTCCCTTACCCTCGGGTGCGACTGCCTTGGCGAGATCCACTATTTCGACGCCGTGACCAACGACACCCAGGGGGGCGTCATGGAAATCCCCAACGCCATCTGCATGCACGAAGAGGACTTCGGCATCCTCTGGAAGCACGTCGACTGGCGGACCGGGGAGACGGAAGTGCGCAGGTCCCGACGGCTGGTGGTCTCCTTCATCTCGACCGTCGGGAACTACGAATACGGGTTCTTCTGGTATTTCTACCAGGACGGCACAATCGAATACCAGGTGAAGCTGACCGGGGTGGTGAACAACGCCGCCGTGCCGCCGGGCCACGTGCCCGCCCACGGGACGCTCATCGCCCCCCAGCTGGCGGCCCACATCCACCAACACTTCTTCAACGTCAGGATGGACATGGCCGTCGATGGGCGGAAGAACTCGGTTTACGAAGTGAACAGCTACGCCTCTCCCGCCGACGAGGACAATCCCCACCACAACGCCTTCTACGCTGAGAAGACTCACCTGAAGACCGAGTCGGAGGCGCAGCGTAACATCGATCCCTACTCTGCCCGGTACTGGCTCATAGCCAGCGAATCGGAGACCAACTACCTGGGTCAGAAGACTTCCTACAAGCTGATGCCTGGAGAGAACGTGTTGCCCTTTGCCC
>JAAXHX010000325.1:0-2348 GCA_012270635.1 Dehalococcoidia bacterium
GAGCCCCGGGACCCGGTTCGCATAGACCAGGCCCGGGCCCGCGAAGTCATTGACAAGACGACCGTTGAATACCAAGCCCGGGTGCGGGACCTGCTGGAAGCGATCACCAGCGTGGCGAGACACGTACCCCGACGCCGCGCGCGCAAACTCCACGTCGGCCTCTTCGGGTATGGCCGCACTCTGGGAGGACTCGGTGGGGCCACCTTGCCCAGGGCCATCGGGTTTGCCGCTTCTCTCTACTCCATTGGAGTCCCCCCCGAGATCCTCGGCTTGGCAGCCCTGGACGAGGACGACCTTGCCTTCGTGCGGGAGGCCTGCCCGAGCCTCGATGAGGACCTGCGCGCCGCTCTGCGCTTCACCAACGAGCGTCACGTGAAGGACTTGCTCGGGGACGAGTACATACGGATCGTTGCCCGCTTCACCGACGAGATCGACCGGGTGCACGAGGGTCTCACCAGTGCAATTTGGGCCGGCATCAGCCAGGATGCTTCGGGTAACATCCCCCATTACGTGGAAGAAGCCGCCCACCTGCGCCGCTTTCTGGGCTGAATGAGCTCGGGTTGGTCGAAATGAGAGATCTTACAGCAATCCGACGCTTTGCAATCGCGGCGGCGTTCCTGGCTGGCTTGCTAATTGCGCTGGCTGCCTGCTCCTCACCCCCGAGCGTTGATGTCCCAACCGCCACCCCCGGCCCTCGCACCGGCCAGGAAGTCTTCGCCGCCACCTGTGCCGCCTGTCACGGGGCCGAGGGCCAAGGACAGCCCGACTGGCATATCCGCAACCCCGACGGGACCCTCCCCGCCCCACCGCTCAACGGCGACGGTCACACCTGGCACCACGCCGACGGCCTGCTCTATCGCATCGTCAGTCAGGGCGGACAGCTCTGGGAAGACCCGAGCCTGCCGCAATTCAAGAGCGGGATGCCCGCCTTCGGGGAGCAGCTAACCCATGAAGAGATCGTCGCCGTGCTCGAATACATCAAGAGCCTGTGGGGCGACAAAGTAGGCCGTGGGGTCTCCATCGTCGAGCACCAGGCCCTTGTCAGCGAGACCGACCCCTTACCATCGAGCGGGAATTAGCGTTCCCCTCGCCAATTCCGGGTTGTATGTGTTGAATCCCCATCACCCCGCTCATACTTCGACAGGCTCAGCACGAGCTGCCTCGGCCTGGGAATAGATTCCCGATCGGAGTCGGGAATGACGGAGAGAGGGGATGGATTCCGGCTCGGGGGCCGGAATGACGGGGAAAGGGGGTCTGTCGCGGGCGGCCCCGGCACCCTCTGATTGTTGACCGCGCTATTGCCTTGAAATAAACTGCCCCCGAGCCCCTTCAGCCTCGACGCTATTCATAGCGAGCAGCGGGGGGGGGCTCAAAGCGGTCCAACCGGGCATTTCTCATACCAGAGAGGAGCGTACCCGTTGAAGAGCCCAGACGCCGGCAATAAGGCTCAAAGGAGCAGACCTGCGCGCATGGTGGGCGCCATCGAAAGTCACCTCCAGAGGAGAGTCCTGGCCGGGCTGTTGGAACTCGTTCCCCTGATAGTCACTATCATCGTCCTCCTGTTCATCATCAACAAGGCGGACGGCTACGTGCGGCAGCTGCCGTTTGTGGAAGGGGAGCCATGGGACGTGACCGGCATAGGAATCGTCGCGCTCATAGTTGCGTTCTACATAGTGGGGATCCTGGTCTCAGTGCGCTTGGGTCGGTGGATCATCACTCTCGTAGGCCAGGTGCTTCTCCACGTCCCGGTGGTCAAGGTGATTTACAGGGTCATGCTCCAGGTGACCAGCGTGCTGGCCTCCGACTACGGGTTCAGCAGGGTGGTGTTCATAGAATGGCCCCGGGAAGGCATGGTCGCCATGGGTTTCGTTACGGGCCGGGTTCTGTCTAAAGACAAGGACCATTCCCTCGTCAGCGTGTATATCCCCACCGTCCCCAACCCCACGTCCGGCAACATGGCCTTCATCCATGAGGACGACGTCATGGAGACGGACCTCAGTGTGGACGCGGCCATGAAGCTCGTCTTCTCCGGTGGATTCGTAATCCCGGACGACCTTTCCATGGCCCGGCTCCCGAGAACCGACGCCGACATCGACACCGATTTCCTTGGCTCTTTCGAGTCGGAAGGCAGCATACGGGCCAGGCAAGCCAAAGAGCACAGGCCTTCGGAAGCGGGCGAGGCGGGCGTTCCTGCCGTGGGTGGCCCGATGCCCAAGGGGGCCCGGCAGGAGAAGCCCTCCTAAGCTGCGAGAGGGCGACGAGTCCCCTTTACGTACGTTACGTGGTCGGCCTTCCCCGATAAGCGACCGTCGCCGAACCCTCCCCACGACAGGCGGGGGCCCCGGTCT
>JAAXHX010000325.1:2378-4300 GCA_012270635.1 Dehalococcoidia bacterium
GTCGTGCCCACTCCCTGCTCGGACTCCACCCGTATGGCTCCACCGTGACGCCGCACGATGTCGCTTGAAATGGCCAGTCCCAGCCCCGTTCCCTGGTCGGTGGGCTTGGTGGTGAAGAAGGGGTTGAACATCTTCTCCACCACGTCAGGGGGCATGCCCGTGCCATTGTCCCGGATGTGGACTTCAACCCCGTTATCTTTTCGCTCGGTGCTCAAGGACAGTACGGGGGCAAATTCTTCGTTGGCTTGCAGGGCAGCCCGACGCCGCTGGTCAGTGGCATAGCACGCGTTGCTAACTATGTTGAGGAAGACCCGGCCAAGCTGCTGGGGTATAACCTCCAGCCTTCCGACTTCGGGATCGAACTCCTCCTTGATTTCCACCCTGAATTCCTGGTTTGTGCCCCGCGCGCTGTGGTAAGCCAGCCGGGCGTGCTGTTCCAGCAATCCGTTGATGTCCGTGGCCTGCCAGTCCCCGGAGTCCCTGCCCATCCTCAGCATGTCCTGGACGATGCGGTTGGCCCGCTCGCCATGGGAGCGGATGCGGGTCACGTTGCTGGTGAGATCGCCGGTAATCCCTTCGATCATGCCCCGCTGTTCATCGGTTAGCGTGACGCCCTTTTCCTGAAGAATCTCGTTCAATTCCTCGATCAGTTCTCCCGAGGCCTCGGAGAAGTTGTTGACGAAGTTCAATGGGTTACGTATCTCGTGGGCGACGCCGGCGGTGAGCTCACCGAGAGCCGCCAGCTTCTCCCGCATGACTATCTGGTCCTGCGCCTTCCGAAGCTGGGCTAACACTCCCTCCAGCTCCTCGTTCTTGTCCTGCAGCTGGTTAGCCAGCTTCTCCACCTCGTTCAACCGCAGGGCCTCGAGGGCGTGGAGGCGGAACACTTCCAGGGCAGCGGCCATGTCGGCAACCTCGTCCTTGCCTTTGATCTCCACCTTGGCCTCCAGGTCCCCGCCGGCCATGCGGCGCATCCAGTCCGAGAGCATTCCCAGCCGACGCAGCAGTACCCTGCCGATGAACAGCCAGATAATCAGCGATGCCCCTATGATGCTGACTCCACTGATAGCCAGCAGCAGGGTGCGGCCGGTGAGAATCGCCTGGGTGGAGGCTTCGGTCGCGCTGTCTGCGCTGGCCTGGGCCGCGCTCACCAGCCCATCCACTTCCTCCACCAAGTCCACCGAGATATTCCGGTTCAGGGCCAGCAGTTCCCCCTGCCGTTCGACAATCTGCAGCTCCCGCGCGAATACGTTGAATATGCTGCTTTCGCGAAGCCCAAACTCGAACAGCTTATCGTAGACGGGGGTGGCTACATCATAGAATTCCAGGGTCCTCTGGGCTTCCAGGTTTCGGTCGATCCTGTCCACCGCCGCCTCGAAACGCTCTCGGAGGGGCTCGATGAACGATTCATCGGAGAGCGCGAACGCGTTGGCCAAAAGCTCGATGGAGAGGTTGGTGTCTGCCTGCATCTCCGCGAGCCGCCGGTAACGGGTCACCTGCGCTTCCGACAGGTGGGCCCTGCGCAACGTGGAAGGGCTGAAGATATTGACGTACCCGGTGAGCACGTAGAACAGCTGATTGTCTATGACAGGCACCAGCAGGTCGTCCAGCTCGTTTCGCAGGTCAGCCAGCTCAGCCTGAAGGTTCTGCCGCTCTTCTTGGAGTTGAAATACCTCGGTCATCCCGGACTTGAGGTCATCGATGTTGGAGGTGAGGGACTCGGCGTGAGCCCGGATCGCCTCGACTCGCTCCTTCCCCGCTCTTTCACTCTCTTCCAGAATGGCAATCTGCTCTTCGAAAGAGAGGAATGCCTGGTCTATGTTCGCGGAGGCCATGGCCAACTCATCGGGGGTAGTAGCCACGGTCAGACTGGGCGCAGCGGCAACCAGCGTGCTGCCGTACTGCGCCACCTCGAATGCGGC
>JAAXHX010000326.1 GCA_012270635.1 Dehalococcoidia bacterium
CGACGCCGAGGGGGCGGGAAGGGTAACGGGTAGCGGGGACGCTGGGCCAACCCGTTCCTCACGTGAGCCTGTTGGGGCGGGGCCTCGTGGTCCAGCATAAGGTGAAGGTCCAAGTCACGGGGGGGGGGCGGTCTACCCGGCGCAGGAAGACCCGACATTCCGGAGGGTGGGGCCGTTGGCGGCCTCGGGCGAGGACGGGTCCGGTTGGCCCATGAAGGGCGGCCCACCGCGGGGGGCTGCCGGATAGAGTCAGGCGTAAAACCCTCCACCTTCCCCCGTCCAAGCGGAAGACCCGGCGGAGGGCGATCCAGGACCGGGATTGGACTCTGCTCGTCCACACCAAGCACCAAGGCGTGATCGGGTGGATCCCGATAGGGTCCCGGGATCGCCCGCCTTTTCGTGAAAAAGGGCGGATCCTTGGACCATTTGAAGGTCTGGGACCAGGGCGGTTTGACCCTGAACGATCGGAACCAACGAGGCCCCGTGGCGCGGGAGCCCCCTTCCGCCTGGGCCCTCCTCCTACGCCCGCGCCCAGGGTCGGCCGCTGGGGGCTTTTCCCGAAGGGCCCGATGGATCACCGGCTCCACTTGGTCGTCGGTCTACGTACGCGGACGCCCCGCGCGCGGCCGGTCGGGCAGCCCCAACCGACCCGGGTTCAGCAACCGGCTACATCCTTGGCCCACGGTCGGCCAAGAAATCCCCACCTGTTCAGCTACAGCGCGATTCGATCCGCCCTAGGCCCACGCTAACCCCATTCGGGCACGCGGGACCCGGCCAAGTGGCGGGCGGTAGATGGCGCCAGCGACGGTCATGGATCCCGATCCACCTCGGACCGAACCAGGGGCGTTAGGGGACAACCTCGGGGCCTCAAAGCTAACCGTAAGTCTGAGGCCATCTAATAGAGTAAACGTAGTTGAAGGACACTACACTAGGTGATCCGTCGGACGACGCCGACCGAGCCGCCGGAGGCCACGCACTGGTCGTGCCGGTCGAGGGCGCGGGCGGCCGGGACCACTCACCGCTTCGGGCATCGG
>JAAXHX010000327.1 GCA_012270635.1 Dehalococcoidia bacterium
GGCATCACCTCTTTCGCAAAGAGCTCCATCGAGGCCATGGCCTTATCGTTATCCAACGCCCCGATGTCGAACTGGCACAGCAGGTAGGTCACGTTGGCCTCGTCCCTGAATGCCCGTATCTTCCTCAGGCACTCTTCCGGTGTCCCCAGCATCAAAGTCGTCTCCAGGAGTTCCTCGGCGGAGGGTTCGTCGGGGAGCGGGTCGGGGTACGCCCGACCGCCTACCACCCGTTCCTTGCCTGCTCGGAGCCGGCCCGCGGTCCTCCGCACGTACATCCCGTTTTCGAACTGCTCTGCAACCTCCTCCGGGTCGTGGGATACGTAGGTGTGTCTGAGAATCGTGAACTCCCTCGGCCCCCAGCCGCCAGCGTCCAGGGCGTCCCGAAATACCCGACTATTGGACTTCAGGCTGTCCATCGCCCCCGAGCAGATCGTGTGATAGCCTCTTTCGCCGCTCAACGTCATACTGGTCGGGCTGCTTCCGGCGTGCCAGAAGGGCGGGTGGGGCTGCTGCAGGGGTCGGGGGAAGGTCCACGTCGTCGGGAACCGGTAGTGCTTGCCTTCATGGGCCACCCCGTCCTCCGACAGACACCGGGTCACGATTTCCATGTACTCGTCGAACCGTTCGAAGTTCTCCTCTATGGGCACGCCGAACCTGTTGAACTCGTAGGGCTGGTAACCCCTCCCCACTCCGAGGTCGAGACGGCCGTCGGTGAGCTGGTCGGCCATGCCTATCTCCTCCGCCAGCCTGAGCGGGTGGTAGAAGGGAACCACCATCACCCCTATCCCGATGCGGGCGCGTTTGGTCCGTTCCGCCAGTTTGACGGCCATCAGCAGGGGGTTGGGACAGTAGCCGTAGCTGGAAAAGTGGTGCTCGGCCAGCCACACCGAGTCGAAGCCCAGCTGGTCTGCGAATGCGGCCATGTCGACGGTGCGGGCGTACACCTCTTCTGCCGGTCTCATCTCCGGAGACTGGTTCAGGAAGAAAGCCCCGAATTTCATGCGTGTTCTCCTTGCGGGTTGTCTTCGCGGGAACGCCGACATTATAGTCATCCCCGTCTCGCCCTGTCGATTGGCCGCATCCCACCTTCTCCCACCCCTTGTCCCGTCCGCTCTTCCCCGTTAGCCTTACACCATGTGAACCGAGACCGACCGCCTATCGCCGGAACACGGGCCCCGGGCCTGACGAGACAAATCGTGTTGACCCCTATTCCGGCAGGCGTTAGGATTCCACCGCCGCCACCCCCAGGAGCAACCCCTTGCCAACCACCGACTATGACGTAATCATCATCGGCGCGGGCCACAACGGCCTCACCGCCGCCGCCTATCTCGCCAGGGCGGGTCTCCGGGTGCTCTCCCTGGAACGCCGCAGCGTCCTAGGCGGCGCCACCCTCACCGACGAGATATTCCCCGGCTTCCACTTCCCTCGCTACTCCTACGCCGCCCTCCTCCTCGAAGGAAAGGTGGTCCGGGACTTGGACCTGGAGCGCCACGGCCTCCGAGTCCTCACCGTCGACCCCGAGCGCATCCACCCATTCCCCGACGGGCGAGCCGTCCGGGTCTGGGACGACGACGCCTGGGTCGCCGAGGAGGTCGCCCGCATCTCTCCACCCGACGGCGACGCCTACCTGCGGTGGTCGACCTTCTGGGAGAGGGCCGCCCGCGTCATTCATCCCTACATCCTCACCGATCCCCCCACCCTCGCCGAGCTCATGGCATCCGTGCAGGGCACGGACGACGAGCCGGTCCTCGAAAGCATCCTCTTCGGCTCCGCCTACGACATGCTAGACCGCTTTTTCGCGTCCGAGCAGGTCAAGGCCCTCTTCGCCTGGTCCTTCAACGACGCCCCCCTCTTCTTTGCCCGCCTGGAGACCTCCCGCTTCGGCGATCCTCGCTACCAGGGCATCCTGCGGGGCGGCATGGGCAGCCTACCCCGGGCCATCGAGGCTGCCGCCCGCTCCCACGGCGCCCAGTTCGAGACTTCCGCCGAAGTCCGCCGGGTGCTCGTAGAGAACGGCGCGGCCATCGGGGTAGAGCTTGCCGACGGGCGCCAGGTGCGCGCCGGGACCGTCGTCTCCAACCTCGACCCCAAGCGCTCCCTGCTGGACATAGTCGACGAGGGACACCTCCCCCCCGACTTCCGTGCCCGGGTCCGGTCCCTCAAGAACATGCGCGCCTCCATCAAGCTCCACGCCTCCCTCTCCGAGCCCCCCGACCTCAGCCACTATTTTGGCGGCGAATGGGACCTCGCATACCTCGGTCGGGTCAGGATGTGCCCCAGTCTCGACTACGTCCGCGCCGGGCGCGCCGACGCCGATGCCGGTCGCCTGCCCCACCACCCCTCCATGATCATGCAGATACCCTCCGTATACGACCCCTCCATGGCCCCCGAGGGCAAGCATTGCATGTCCGTCTGGGTCGAGACCGCCGCCTTCGAACTGGCCGACGGCTCCTGGGACGACGCCCGGGAGCAGGTTGCCGACCTCATCGTCGATAACCTCTCTATCTACGCCCCCAACATCAAGGACGCCATCATCGAAAGGCAGGTCGTCACCCCTCTCGACCTGGTCCGGGAGGTCGGCCTCACCAACGCCGACATCCTCCACCTGGACATGACTCCCCAGCAGTTCTTCGCCTCCCGGCCCCTCCGCGGCTGGAACAGCTACCGCACCCCCATCGAAAACTACTACCTGTGCGGCGCGGGAACCCACCCCGGCGGCTACGTCTCCGGGGCCCCGGGCCACAATGCCGCCCACGCCATCCTCCGGGACATGGAGCTCGCTTCTTGACCGCTCCCGACCCCGAACCCTTCACCAAAGAGTCCATCCGGCGCAATCTCTCCACCGCCTTCATGGGACGCGACCTCTTCTTCTACGACACCCTCCCCACGACCATGGACGTCGCCGACATGAAAGCCGTCGCCGGGGCTTCCGAAGGCGTCGTGGTTATTGCCGACGACCAGACCGCGGGACGCGGCCGCTTCGACAGGGAGTGGGTGGCAGAGAGGAACGCCACCATCGCCGTGTCCGTCGTCCTTCGTCCCCCGCCCCCCGTCTCCTCCCGGCTTCACATAGTCTGTTCCCTGGCCGTCGCCCGCGCCATCGAAAGCGCGACCGGACTCGGACCCGCCATTAAGTGGCCCAACGACGTCCTCCTCGGCGGCAAGAAGACCTCCGGCATTCTCCTGACTTCCAACCGGGACAGGGACGGTAGGCCATACGTGAATGCGGGCATCGGCATAAACGTCAACCAGACTCCCGACTCCCTTGCCACGATCACGCCGCCTGCCACCAGTCTCCGGGTCGGGTCCAGTCAACCCGTCTCCCGGACCAAGGTCTTTTGCGCCCTCCTTCATCATCTGGAAAAGCTCTATCTCGAAGCCCTCTCGGGCGCCGACCTGCTGGACGTGTGGCGCTCCTATCTCGTAACCCTTGGTCAACAGGTTCGTGTACAATGGCGTAGGGAGGACATGCTCGGGTTCGTGGAGGAGGGTCGCGCCGAGGATGTCGACGAGTTCGGACGCCTCCTCTTGCGCACCGACGCCGGAGACATCAAGACCCTAGTGTCCGGTGAAGTGACGTTACATAACTAGGGTGCAGGAAATGACCGACGCATACGATTTTTCCGGGCGCGTGGCCCTGGTCACCGGTGGGGGGTCGGGGCTGGGGAGGGAGGTGGCCGTTGCCCTTGCGGGGCTCGGCGCAGCGGTCGTGGCCGCGGGGCGCCGGCCGGGGCCCATCCAGGAGACCGTCGACCGGGTCCTCGCCGCCGGCGGCAAGGCCATAGCCATCCCGACCGACGTCACCGATTCCCGGCAAGTCGATTCCCTCGTCGAGCGCACCGTCTCCGAGTTCGGTCGCATCGACATCCTTGTCAACAACGCCGGCATCTCCGGCGCCGACGACCCCGCTAAGGCCGTCTGGGAGATCACCGACGAGGTGTGGCACAGGGGCATCGACGGTGAGCTCACCGGCTCCTTCTTCTGCGCCCGGGCCGCGGGCAAGCACATGGTCGGCCAGCGCTACGGCAAGATCGTCAACGTCTCGTCGGGGTTCGGCTATGGCACGCAGCGGGGCCAGGTGATGTACGGCGTCGCCAAGGCGGGAGTCATCCAGCTCACCCGGGTCCTCGCCATGCAGTGGGCCCGGGACAACGTCAACGTCAACTGCATCGTGCCGGGCCTCTTCCACACCCTGCCCGAGGACATGGACAAGCCCATCGAAGAGCGGGGGCACCGGTTCATCCCCGTGGGCTACGTCGCCACCGCCAGGGACCTCGTGAACCTGGTCCTTCTGCTCTGCTCTAACGCCTCGTCCTACGTGACCGGCGAGAACGTCATGGTGGATGGCGGCGCGCTCATCGGCGCGTACGCTCCCTGGGGCTACCAGCCCCTCACCCCGACCCCGGAGGCCTGATATGTCCCCCGCCCCCTTCAACCTACAAGACAAAAGCGCCGTCCTCGCCACCCGGTGCGGCGTCAACTCCCCGGCCCTCGCCAACGCGCTTATCGACGCCGGCGCTACTCTCGCCGTCGTCCACCCTGAAACGGCCACCCCACCCCCCGCCCCCCACGCCGTCTCGTGGCCCGGCGCCGCCGAGGGGCTGGACTCGGCGGTCACGGCAGCGATTTCGGACCTTGGCGGCATCGACATCCTCGTCAACGACCTGTCCGCCGAGTACGCCGGGCCCTTCGCCGAGATGACCGCGGAAGACTGGCGCAAGATCTTGCAGCTGAACCTGTTCTCGGTCTTCCTGTCCTGCAGGGCCGCCGCTCCGCACATGCTGCAGCGTCGGCGGGGCCGCATCGTCAACGTCGCCTCGGGCCTCGGGGCCCGGGTGGTGGTCAACCAGGCCGCTTTCTCCACGGCCCAGGCGGGAGTCATTCATCTCACCCGCGCCCTGGGCCTCGAGTGGGCCCGGGACAATGTGCGGGTCAATGCCATCGTCGGGGGCTGGATCGTCGATTCCGACGACGCCCTCCCCGACAACGTTCGCCGCTACGTTCCCATGCAGCGCTGGGGCAGGCCCGAGGACCTGGGTGGCGTCCTCGTCTACCTCGCCTCCGACTCCTGCTCCTTCACCACCGGCGAACCCGTCTTCGTGGACGGCGGCGTAATGATCAGGACCTGATTTTCCACCAACGTCCTTTTAGCTGTCATTCTTATATCTGTCATTCCGAGGCCCCGCGAGGAATCTCAAGCGCTATTATCTGGACCGGCTGCCGACTAACCTCACTGGTTGGTTGCCAGGACTCCCTCACAAGTAGATACCCCGAGCAGAACCGATACATAAAGGAGCATCAATCATGGCAACCAAGAAACCCCTCCCCCTGTCCGACGCCCCCGACCGCAGCCACGTCTTCAACTGGGGCCTCAAGGTCTCCGGCTTCAGCGAGCTCCTGCTCCTGACCGGCCAGATCGACTCCGACCCCGAAGGCAACGTCCGACACCCCGGCGACCCCGTCGCCCAGACCCAGGCCATCTTTGACTCCCTGGTCGGGATGCTCGAAGCCGAGGGCTGGTCCGTCGACGATGTGATCCGGGTCGAACCCACCATCACCCAGGAAGTGGACCTGGACAAGCACCGGGACGGCATATACGCCGTCTGGGCGGACTGTTTCAAAGACGTGGAGGTAAAACCCGCGGCGGGTACCCTCCGGATCATCAGCGCCCTCGCCCGACCGGGGTTCTTCGTAGAGTTCGAGTTCCTCTGCGCCCGCTAGCGGTCCCCAGCCCCCCACCCGACCCAACCTTCTCCTCCCGCCTCGGGGTGACCGCGAAGGCCGCACCCTCTGTCATCCCGCCCTTCCCTATCGTCATTCCAGCCCCCGAGCCGGAATCCATCCCCATGGAGTACGACCTGGGGACGGCACGCGCGAATCTCATCGCTTGCAGAGCGAAAATACCCGTGTTAGACTAGCCCCCATGAACGGTCGGAGGCTCTCTTTGCGCGTCGGGGGGGGGGGGGCAGTTAGCCATGAGGGGACACTGTCTGCGTCTCCTCTTAACCCTCCCGGGTATGGCCATCGTCTTTGTGGCCCTGCTGTTTGGCATGGGCGTCTTCGCCGACTCCCACGACCC
>JAAXHX010000328.1 GCA_012270635.1 Dehalococcoidia bacterium
ACCGCCGACTTCGGCTACAGGCGCGGTAAGCCCGTGGACCTGAAGGGCATCAGCGACGAGGCTGCGAAGGACATCGACCACCTAAAGCACATCGTGGTCTGGCGTCGGGAGACGAAGGACGCGGCCCTCAAGGAGAAAGAGGTGGATTTCGACGAACTGCTGGCCGGCGAGGGCGTCGACTGCGAGCCGGAGGTGATGAACGCCGAGGATCCCCTGTTCATCCTCTACACCAGCGGCACCACAGGCAAGCCCAAGGGCGTCCTGCACGTCCACGGCGGCTTCATGGTCGGGACTTACTACCATTTCCGGGCCTTCTGGGACATGAAGGAGGACGATGTCTACTGGTGCACCTCGGACATCGGATGGGTGGTCGGGCACAGCTACATCGTGTATGCGCCCCTGCTGTACGGAGCCACCACGGTGTTCAAGGAAGGCGCCCCCGACTACCCGGACCCCGGCGCCTTCTACAACGTTATCGAAAAGTACGGCGTCAACGTCATGTTCACCGCTCCCACGGTCCTCAGGATGCTGATGCGCTACGGAGAAGGCTACGCCAAGAGCTACGATCTCCGCTCCCTTCGTCTGCTCACCTGCGCGGGAGAGCCCCTAAACCCCGAGGCCCAGAAGTGGGCCTACGAGCACCTGTGCGGCAACGGCGAATGGGGCTACATCGTCGACAACTGGTGGCAGACCGAGACCGGGGGGCCGTGCCTGGGGACCATGCCGATCATGAAGGTGAAGCCGGGCCGGGTCGGCAGGCCCCTCCCGGGTGTCGAAATGGACATCGTGGACCGGGAGGGCGTGCCGATAACGGAGCCCGACAAGGGCGGGATGCTGGTCATCAAGCGGCCCTTCCCCAGCTTCTTCCGCACCGTCTACGGCGACCCGCCGCGATACGAAAAAGACTGGAACACCATTCCGGGCGTCTACTTCTCCGGGGATGTGGCCCTGCGGGACGCCGACAACTACTACATGGTGGTCGGGCGGGCGGACGACGTGCTGAATGTGGCGGGCCACCGGATCGGCTCGGCGGAGGTGGAGAGCGCTCTGGTGTCCCACCCGGCGGTGGCGGAGGCTGCGGTCATCGGGAAACCCGATGAGATAAAGGGCGAGCAGATCAAGGGGTTCGTGACCCTGAGGGCAGGGGAGTCGGGGTCCGATGAGATGGTCTCAGCGCTGAAGCTGCACGTGAGGAGGGAGCTGGGACCGATAGCCGTGCCTACCGAGATAGACTTCGAACCCGTGCTCCCGAAGACGAGGTCGGGCAAAATCATGCGGCGTCTGCTCAAGGCCCGGGAGCTGGGCCTCGACCCGGGAGACATCACTACTCTGGAGGACTAGGGGAGAAAGTGTATAGGCATAAACATATGGGGTTCATTGCGAAACGTACACGCCTTGTTTTGAAGTTTATACCTTCCTTAAATGTGCCATAGGCCCACCTAAAAGGAATCGGTATTGGAGGCAGCAACATAATGAAGCCCGTCCTTGGATTTGTGACAGCACTGATTGCTGTGCTAGTACTGATTATAAGTGTGGCAGGTTGTCAAAATGACTTTACTGATGAGGATGCAGCCAAGCTAGTTGATGCCCTGTTGTCCAACCCGCGATACCAAGAGTACCTAGAACGAAACTTCACGGACAAAGAGGTTGCTAGGTTTGTTGATGCCCTCCTATCCGATCAGCGATATCAAGAATATTTGGAAAGAAGCTTTGATGACGACGAGATAGCCAAGTTTGTTAATGCCATGTTGTCGCATCCGCTTTATCAAACTACACCAGAAGAGGACTGCGCCACCATTATCCTCATGGGCGCAGCAATGTCTGGCAATTACTCCCTGCCATCCGAATCTGAGAGGGATGAGCTTTGCGCTTGGTACGCTGGTCAGTAGCTAATGTTCTCTTTTGCAATAGAGCACATTCATTGCCTAAGTGGCAGTGAAGACATTAGTAGCTTTTGAGAAAGACCAGATTCAGATATCCTAAGACTAAGATTTCTAAACCCTGGAGATACACCATCGTAACCTCACCCCGTCCCGAACAATCCGCCGAAGACTGTGCCACCCGCGGCCCGAGACCCTCGGTCCCGCGAGGTCGGACCGCACCTGAGTACAGTCACTCACAACTTCTGGAACTGACGAAGTGGGTCCTGTCGGACAACATACCTCGTACGGATGAAGAACTGAGAGCAGAGCTGATGAATGAACTCGGACTTCGGCGCCGGGGACTACGCATGGACCTGTACCTCAATACGGCCATATCTAACGCCCGAAGGGAGCTCTCCTGAATTTGGCGCATCACAAGGGACCGAGTAGGCCAGCCGCACACTTGTAAGAGTAACCAGGGAAGGAGTAAGGAATGAGAGAAGTCCAGCCGGGCCGGGTGCACCTGATCACCGGAGGCTATCCGCCGGGCGCCCTGGCCCAGCACGACATGGACTACGCCCGCATCCGGCTCCTGGAGCTCCTGGAGGAAAGGGGCGTTCAGGCCACGGTGGGCAACGACTTCACCGATGTTCATCGCTGGCTTTCCGGAACGGCGTTGATGCTCACGTATACGGCGGGCCCCCACCTGGACGCCGAGCAGAGCAAGCTCGTGCGCAGGTGGCTTGAAGACGGGGGCCGGTGGCTCGGGCTGCACGGGACCAGCGGGGGCCGCGCAAAACGAGTGGAGGGCCAGACCCGCAGGCGGATGATCAAGTCCGAGCACCACGACACCCTGGGCAGCTTTTTTATCAGCCATCCCCAGACCCGAAAGTTCAAGGTGGACGTGTCGGGGCCGGACAACCCCCTGACCCGGGGACTCCCGTCCTCCTTCGAGACCATCGACGAGCCCTACATGATCGAAATCCAACACCCGGACGACACCGAGGTTGTGTTATCGGCGGAGTTGGGCCCGGACCAC
>JAAXHX010000329.1 GCA_012270635.1 Dehalococcoidia bacterium
GCTCTCCGAAGCGAGACAGGAAGCCCTCGGTCGCTCGGAAGGCCCCTCCCATGTTACCGACGTCCTCGCCCATGACGACGACCCGGTCGTCCTGCTCGAGCTCCTCCGCCAGCCCGTCCTTGATGGCCTCCAGCACCGTCTTTTCCGCCACGCTACGCTCCGTCCGCCGAGTAGATGTGGGTGTATGCGCTCTCGGGGGTGGGGTCGGGGCTGGCTTCGGCAGCGTCGATGTCTTCGTCCAGGGTTGCCGTCACCTCCTGCTCGATCCCCGCAGCCCTTGGCTCGTCCAGCAAGGACAAGTCGACCAGGAGGTCCCTGAACCGGGCCACGGGGTCCGACTCCTTCTCGGCGCTGAGTTCCTGGGGGGTACGGTATCGACGATGGTCATCGTTGCTGCTGTGGGAGCTGAAGCGGTGCACCTTGGCCTCGATGAGGGTCGGGCCTTCGCCGCGAAGGGCGCGGTCTCGGGCTTCTCTGGTGGCCCGGACCACGTCCAGGACGTTCATGCCATCGACCGTAACCCCCGGCATCCCGTACCCTTCGGCCTTGCGGGAGATGTCCTGTACCACCATCTGCCTGGACTGCGGCACGGATATGGCCCAGCCGTTGTTTTCGCAGAAGAAGACGACGGGAAGCTTGTGGACGGCTGCGAAGTTCATGGCCTCGTGGAAATCGCCCTTGCTGGTGGCGCCGTCGCCGAAGTAGGCAACGGTGACCGCGTCCTCGCCCCGATACTTGGAAGCGAAGGCTGTGCCCACGCCGTGGAGGATCTGGGTGGCCACGCAGCTGGAGCCGCTGATTATGTTGCGCTCCCTGCTGCTGTAGTGGCCGGGCAGTTGCCTGCCGCCGCTGTAGGGGTCGGCGGCCTTGCCGAGGGCGTGAAGCACTATATCCTTCGGCTCGGAGCCGAGGGCCAGGGCGACGGCGAGGTCTCGGTAGTAGGGGACAAAGATATCCGTACCGGGTTTCATGCCGTAGACGCTGCCCACCTGCGCCGCCTCATGGCCTTCGCAGGACACCAGGAAGTAGACCTTGCCCTGCCGCCCGAGCAGCCACAGCCTCTCCGAGACGGCGCGGGCCGTCAGCATGTCGCGATAGATGGAGACAAGGTCGGCGGGGGCGAGCCCTAGCTCGTTGGGGGAGACCTGAACGTCTGCGGTTCCGTGGGTCACAACCATCACTTCCCTTCGCTCTGCGTCAAGTCTTGCCACCAGCGTAGCATTCAGGGAGTGGGGGAGTCAAACGGAGACTGGTATTTCCTAGTCAGTTGGTTTGGATGACTCCACGTGGCCCACCTTACGACAAAGGTCAGTCGATTGGTCGTCTACCTTGCTGGGCGCGACACATACTTAAAGGTTCTTCTTAATCCAGTCGTTCTGTGCATCGCTTAATCCCCGCCAAGCCGCCTCTCCAGTCAGCTTAGCAACCATCAGGTTGTCATTGGTATCCAGTGCTTCTTTCAAGTTGTCCCGTACTTCGATAGAGGTTCTATTGGCGACTATGAACCAGGTGGATTCCGTGATGTGCGCCCAAGTCCCGTAGGATTTGATTCGGCCATAGAGGTCAGCATAGTCGCGTCCTGGAGCGGATAGGTCGTAACTAATGACGAAGCTCGCCATATGAACCTCCTGAGAAACTGGCACTATTCGCGGCCACACGAGGACGTCTGTACTGCCGTGTGTTGTCAGCCCAGCATCCCAGTCTATCAAGGGCAGGAACGGCACACAACCGCACGGTCAAAAGTGAGTAGCTAAGCAGAGTTCAGCTTTGCTATACTAGACATATCCACCTACCTATGGGAGTGATCACACAATGGGTCTCCACAACAGTGATCAAACGCGGGATAAAAGCAACAGTGCAGGCAAATCGACTTTCTTCACTGGTATGATTCAAGCTTTCGACAGTGGTGGTCTTATGTACGAACCACACCACTATGAAGACGACATGGCGGCCCTGCTAAACGACTGGTGTGTCGTTGGTAATGATTTCTGGTGCTCGATAGTCCACTTCGACAACGAGAATGCCTGTGGCATGCTGCCATCTCTGAAATTTAACCGGTATGTCACAGCCCGAGACTAAAAGCGAGCATTCCGAACTCGACGACACACTGGCGCCTGATCCTGATAGGGCAGAAGGCCATATAATAGCTCAGCATACCGAGGTCACAACCAGCACCTGGCGAGGGCCACTACCGTCCCCAGACGATTTGAAAAAATACGAGGAAGTTCTGCCAAACGCGGCCCATAGAATCATAGCTATGGCAGAACAGCAAGGGGAGCATCGCAGGAACTTAGAACAGAAATCTGCACAATGGGACCACCGGCGCACTGTGTACGGAATGGTCACCAGCACGTTTATAATGGCAGGACTAATAACCGCTGCTATTATTGCTCTCACGCAGGGCTTCCAGATTGCCGCAATCTCGCTTGGCGGGCTTGGAGGTGCGGCTTTCCTAGCACCTTTGACACAATGGTTCTGGAGGTCAAAGAAGGTTAACGGGCAGTAATCGAGACTCCTATTCCCCACTTTATAAGCACTGAACCCCAACGCGGAGGAAACCATGAAGGCAGTTGTGTTCGAAGAGCATGGTGAGGTCGACAAGCTCCAGTACAAAGACATTCCCGACCCGAAGGTCGGGCCCAACGAGGTCCTCTTCAAAATCAGGGCGGCGGGCTGCAACTACAACGACATCTGGGCCCGACGGGGCCTGCCGGGTATGGAGATCATCCTGCCCCACGTCTCGGGTTCCGACGCCTCGGGAGAGGTGGTGGAGGTCGGGAGCGAGGTGAAAACCGTCAAGCCGGGGGACGAAGTGATGGTCCACCCCGGCATCAGCTGCCGTATCTGCGAGGTCTGCACCAGCGGGCAGGAGTTCTTCTGCCGGCAGTACAAGATCTGGGGATTTCAGACGGGGCCACTGGACGGTGCAGATGCAGAGTACGCGAAGCTGGACCAGACGAACCTGATCCCCAAACCCGCCAACATCACGTACCAGGAGGCGGCCACTTTGCCGTTAATCCTCATGACCGTGTGGCGCATGTTGGTGAGCCGGTGTCGGGTCCAGACCGGGGACTACGTGCTGATCTGGGGCGGGGCCGGGGGTCTCGGGTCCATGGCGATACAGGTCTGCAACCTGTTCGGGGCGAAGGGGATTGCGGTGGTCGGGTCCGACGAGAAGGCGGAATATGCCAAGAACCTGGGCGCCCACGATACCATCAACCGGAAGACCCAGAAGATCAGGGACGAGGTGCGGCGCATCACCAGCAAGCGAATGGTGGACATAGTCTTCGAGCACACGGGGGAGGAAACCTGGAAGGACAGCGTGTTGGCGTTGAAGCGGGGGGGCAGCCTGGTGACCTGTGGCGCGACCAGCGGATTCATGGGCCCGACGGACATCCGGCACCTGTGGATGAAGCAGATGAACTTCTACGGCTCCCACATGGGCTCCAAGGGCGAGTTCCTGCAGGCGATGAAGTTCGTGGAGAGCGGAGACATCAAACCCCTGCCCAGCCAGGCCGTGCCTCTGAAAGACGCCGCCATAGCTCAGAAGACGATTGAGGATGGCGACGTGATGGGCAAGATGGTCCTCATCCCCGACCATGCCTAGGGACGAGGCCCTCCTCCTTCGCAGCTCGCTCTTCGTGCCCGCCATCCGGGAGCGCTTTATCGAGAAGGCCCCCGACGCGGGCGCCGACATGGTCTGCATAGACCTGGAGGACTCCGTACCCCTGGCGGAGAAGGCCCGGGGACGGGAGATGGCCCGGGACTCCATGCCGGTAATGAAGCGCACCGGTTACCTGATGGCCGTGCGGGTCAACTCGCTGCAGTCGGGGCTTATCGAGGAGGACCTGGACGCCGTGACGATACCCGACCTCCAGGCTATCGGCCTTCCCAAGGCGGACGACCCGGAGATCATCAAGCGGGTCGATCACTATCTGGCCATCCTGGAGAAGACCCGGGGCATTCCCATCGGGCAGGTGCAGATATTTCCCTGGATCGAGACGGCGCAGGGGCTGGTCAACGCTCATGCGCTGTGCAAGGCCTCGCCCCGGGTGACGGCGGCATCCGTCGGGGGAGAGGATCTGACATCCGACATGGGGATGGAGAGGACCCGCGAGGGCCGGGAGATAGAGTACGCCCGGAATCTGGTGGCCACGGCCTGCATCGCCGCGGGCGTCGTGCCCCTGGACACGGTCTTCGCCGATTTCCGGGACCAGGAGGGCTTCGAGGCGGACACGCTTCACGGCAAGAGCCTCGGGTTCAAGGGTCGGTACTGCATTCATCCCTCCCAGGTCCCCACCGTCAACCGAATCTATCGCCCCTCCGAGGAAGAGGTCGAGAATGCCCGCAGCGTGGTGGAGGCGTACGAAGAGGGGACGCGACAGGGTCTCGGGGCGGTGAACATGGGCGGGGTCATGGTGGACAAGCCGGTCTACGACCGGGCGGTGTCGCTGCTCGGGCGGTTGCGGTTGATCGAAGGGAAGGGCGGGTAGCGCCTCCCTCGCTCGGATAGACTCAAGAGCTAAAGACACCCTCGCCCCTGCGGTAAGCTCATGACGCGCTTCAACTCGTTCTTGCCCAAGGAGAGGTTACCGCCAGAGCAACCCTAAAGGCAGGCGCGCACAAGGTATAAGAACCTGGAAATTGGCCGTCTCGATATTCGGGCACTGACGAGGGCCGTGGGTACTCCTCTCCCCAAAATATATTTGGCGATAATCCTTGGTCTAGCTTTGCTCACAGGGGTGGCCTTTGGGTTGGGTTTAACCGTATTCGGTCTCGCCTCAGGTGGACTCGTCACCCCATATTTGATAGTCATAGTAGGCGTGTTCTCATTCCTTGCAGGAGGCATGTCCCCAAGGCTACGATATGGTGTGCTTTTCCCGATCAGCGTGTTGATTAGCACATCCACCGCCAAGGCAATAAGCGAGTCATTCGCCTACGATACCAATCCAATGCTATTCGTCGCCCTCACCACCATCTTTTATGGCGGTGCGGCGTTCCTGCTATTCTCTGCCGGATGGGCAGTGAGTCAGTGCAGGCCATGGCATTCTCGTCCAACCAGGAAGGGCGGCCCTTGACGACATCATCCCCATCATTCCACCCTTGTGACCCTTCGACTAGGCTCAGGGTGAGCGGGGACGAGGACGGGGATAGATTCCGGCTCGGGGGCCGGAATGACGGTACAAGAAGGCTTGGAACGCAGGAGGCGGGCGTTCATCTTTGCCCGGCCCTTTCCAGTCGAGAGGCCTCTGTACGACCCGTGTTGAAGGGGCCCTAGATTCCTCGCGGGGCCGCGGAATGACGGGTAAAGGAGGGGAATGACGGATAAAGTAGGTGGGGGTGGGGCGTAGGCATGTGCGAAGTCCGCTCGACCCTTCGACAGGCTCAGAGAGAGTGGGAACGAGGACGGGGATAGATTCCGGCTCGAGGGCCGGAATGACGGTACAAGAAGGCTTGGAACTCGGGAGGCGGGCGTTCATCTTTGCCCAACCCTTTCCAGTCGAGAGGCCTCTGTGCGACCCGTGTTGAAGGGGCCCGACTCGCTCTGCTGATGGAGGCTGAGGAACAGGGAGGCGCCCTAGATTCCTCGCGGGGCCTCGGAATGACGGGTAAAGCAGCGGGATGGCGGGTGAAGTAGGGGTTGCTGTACGTCGGATTTGGTGCGTTTGGTACAATGTTCGCCGGCTCACCTGCCATTCATTTAGGCCATAAGGCGTAATTCCCCGGAGACCGACCCATGGACAGGATTCCCAGTGCCCTGGAAAGGGCCCTCGAAAGAGTAGAAAAGCTCGGCAAGGCTTCCCAGGAAGACCTGCAACGGTCTCGATTCGTGGAAGAGGGGCAGAAGCTGGCGGCGCAGTACCTCAACGGCGAGGCGAACCTGCGGGCCGAGCTGAACAAGTACGAGGACGGGCCGGAGCGGGCGGGCCTGACCGAGGGCCTGGAGGAGATCCTCATACGCAACCTCGCACTCCCGACCAGCGAGTCGGCCAAGGACCGCAACAGGCTGGCCATGGACGGGCTGAAGCTGACCAAGAAGGACCCGGGCGCCGTGGAAAACGTCTTCAGCAGGATGCGCCAGGTCTTCAACCACTACACGGGCCAGGGGGAGATGCAGCGCAAGGAGGCCTACGAAAATCTCAAGCGGGACCTCCAGATGCGGCTGTCCCAGACAGCCCGCCAACAGGGGATGCCGCCGATAGACCTGCAGCACATTGAAAGCCACCCCCAGTTCCAGATGGAGTGGCGCAAGACCCGGGCGCAGCTGGAGTCGCAGTACGACCTGTACATGAAGGAATACAAGGAGCAGCTGTCAAGCCTGGCCTAGCTCCGACACCCCACCATGGAACCGGAATTCGATCCCGAGGACGACCGTATCGGCTACGCCATAGAGAATACTCACGTACTGCGCGCGCCCCAACGGAACCTGTCCACCTTCGGCACCACCAACGTCCGCTATTTCCTGCTTACCAAGCCGGCCTACTCGGAAGTGGTCCAGTCCTCGGAGGATACGGTGGTCCGGGAAGGTCGGGTGATCTCGGAGAGGCCGAGGGTGGTGACCCCCGGATACATGCTCAACCTGGAGGGGTTCGGGGACGGGGCCCGGGACTACTTCCAGCGGCTGATCATGGAGCAGGGGCCGAACGTGCCCGGCATCCTCTACCACTACCGCAACGAGCAGGAGAACCTGAACATAGTCAGCGGGACCGTCCTATCGGTGATGGACAGGATAGAGAAGGACGTGGGTGACGACCCGCTGGTCGGGATCATCCGGGGCGTCGACGAGATGTGGGACGTATCCCTGCTCAAGTTCATCCACGACCTCACATCCCGGTCCCTCGAAGGGAACGTGCGGGAGCTGCAGGGCTCGGGGCTGCTGGGGGTGGACGCCTCGGGGGCGACTCTCGACGCTCGGCAACGCATCGAGGAGATGTTCCGGCGGGTCGCCAACAAGACCGCCGACCCCGACGACCTGCGCCGGGAACTGGAACGCTGGGGCCTGTTCCCCGAATACGAGGACAGGTTCTTGCAGCTGTTCAGGTAAGCCGGTCAGCCCGACTGGTTGCACAGGTCGCAGCCGCACAGCGACCTGAGCAGGGCGAAGGAGTAGATGCCCGTTTCGTGGGCGTCGCTCCAGAGGATCTGCACAGCGTACCGGCCGATTTCGATGAAGTCCAGGATCTCGATGTCCGGGGATACGGAGTCGGGATCGAGGATCCGGCGGCCCGTCCACTCGTCGATGCAGTTGGCGCACTTGCACTGTTCCCGGAGCGGTTTGAAGGGGTAGACGCTCCTGTGGGTGTCGTCCCACTGCACGGCCAGCCCTTCTTCGGTGACCTCTATGGACTTCGGCTCTTCGATCATTGAGAGTTGAACCCCCCGTCTATGAGAAAGCTGGCGCCGGCCACGTAAGCGGCATCGTCGGAGGCGAGGTAGAGGGCAAGCCTGGCCACGTCCTCGGGGCGGCCCATGCGTCCCACGGGGATGCCGTCGGCGTACTTGGCGGCGATGGCCGGGGCCCGAGAGACGCGTCGGGAGCCGGGGGTGTCTACGACGCCGGGCACGATGCAGTTAACCCGTATCCCCTGCGCACAGTACTGGCTGCTGGCCGTTTTGGTAAGCTGGACGATGCCCGCTTTGGCCACCGAGTAGGGCAGGGAGAAGGTGCTGCCCCGGAGCGTCACCGCCGAGGAGATGTTGACGATAGCCCCACCCCCACCCTTCAGCATGGCGGGTATGGCGTATTTGCAGCCGAGGAACGGGCCTTTCAGAAAGAGGTCCAGCGTCGAGCGCCACTGCTCTTCCGTGACTTCGGTGACGGGGCCGGTCTCGGTCTGGTAAGCGGCACCGTTGACGAGGATGTCCAGACTGCCGTGCCGGACGAGGATGTCGTCGACGAGGGCCTTGACCTGGACCGCATCGGTGACGTCGACCCGACGGAATGCGGCCTCGCCCCCCGACTCCCGTGCGTGGGCGGCCACTTTTTCACCATCCGCCTTGTCTATGTCGGCGACTACGGTGAAAGCCCCTTCCTCGGCGAAGAGGAGCGCTGTGGCACGGCTGATCCCCGAGGCCCCTCCGGTGACTACGGCAACCTTCCCGGCCAGCTTACCACCCATCTTCTATCGCAGGTAGCCCAGGGCCGCAAGGGCATATACTTTGGCTGAACTGACCAGGTCTTCAACGGGCACCCGTTCGTTGGGGCCGTGGGCCAGGTTCAGGAGGCCCGGGCCGAAGGCGGAGATGGTCGGCGTGCGGGCGATGGTCTGGAAGTGGGGGGCGTCGGTGCCTCCCGTGAACCCCCCTATCCGGGGCTTGAAGCCCAGCACTCGGTCGGTAGCGTCCAGTATCGAGTCGACGAGGGGATGGTTGGCCGGTATTTCGGCCCCGTCGACCCAGCCCTGGCCATCGTCCAATACCATTTCTACGTCCAGGTCGGGGTCTTCTTCGCGGAGCTTGTCCAGGAAGCCGTTGAGGTCTTCCATCACGGTGTCGCGGGTCATGCCGGGCAGGAGGCGGATGTCGTTCTTGGCCTCCATGTAGCC
>JAAXHX010000330.1 GCA_012270635.1 Dehalococcoidia bacterium
TCCGTAATTTCGCTGTCCCACCTGTAGGGGATTCCTCTCACCCTGACGCGGTACTGTATGACGAGTCCCTGCCGCATCTCAATGGGCAGCGGGGTCAGGATGGAGAAGCGCACCCACCGAGGGGTAAGGAGGTTCAGATTCTCCGCCGTGGAGAAGAAGCCGAAGACCTCAGGGAGCGGGTAGCGCAGCAGCACGCTGGAACTGAAGTGGAAGTTCGGCATCTCCAATTTCGCCCCCACCCAAACCATCTCGGAGAGGAGGTTGGTCACACACTCTACAATACTGTCGCCACCGCCGGACTGGACAACTGGCGCGCGACAAAGCCCTTCATCAGCTCAATGGCCCGTTCGGACTCAGGGCCTGGCGTATTGCCGAACTGGTGCGGCATTCCGGGGAACCACTCGACCTCTATATGGCCTCCGGCAGCCCGGTAGGCGGCCTCGAATTTCTCGGGAATGAAGAGGGGGATATTGTTGTCATTGGTGCCCTGGATGATGATTACGGGAGGGAGTTCCACAGGCTCTCCGCGGTCAAGGAGTTCCTGGGGGTTGCCTTCGCGCATGTTGGCCTGGTCCAGGAAATAAGACTCGGTGGGGCCGATGAAGCGTTCGTCATTGATTTCGATACCCCATAGGTAGCGAGCGTAAGGGTCGAGGACGGACCAGCAGCACAGCATGAACCGCAGTGAAGCGTCAACGTCTTCTCCTCCGGGGAGGGGCTGCGACGCATATCGGGGGTCTCTGGGGCGCATCCCGTTCAGCGCCATGGTATGCCCGCCGCTGGAGCAGCCCAGGGCGCCCACCGACGCCGGGTCAATGTTGAGGGCCTCGGCGTTGGCTTTCGTCCAGCGGATGGCGTAGTTAACGTCTTCGACCTGGGCCGGGTATGGATGGCCGGGGGCCAGCCGGAAGTCCACGGCGACGACCACCATGCCACTGGCGGCGAGGGCCGAGTTCATGTGGTGGTCGGCGGAACGGTCATTCAGGAACCACCGGCCTCCATGGACGTCCACCAGGCCCGGGAAGGGCCCTTCGTCCTGGGGTTGGTAGATAGTGGCCTCCAGGCTGCCGCTGTCGCGCTCCAAGTAGACCATATCGGTCATTTCAACATCGAACCGGGCTGCCGGGTTGTATTCAACGCTGGTCATGGTTTCTCCTTTGC
>JAAXHX010000331.1 GCA_012270635.1 Dehalococcoidia bacterium
TTCGCCCACGCCGTCGATCTGCGTCAACTCGCCGAATGACGCACGGGCGAGCCCTCGCAAGGTGCCGTACTGGGAAATGATGCGCTTCGCCATGTCCAGGGCACTCTCCCGGCTGTTGCCCATACGCAGCAGGATGGCGATGAGCTCGGCGTTGCCCAGGTTTTGCGCGCCGTAGGCCTGGAGTCGCTCCCGGGGCCTCTCGTCCGAGGGCATCTCGGATATTCGAAGGGTGTAACGAGGTTGGGGGTCTTCCGCCATGGGGTATGAGGGAGTCAGCTTTTGAGCTTGACCATCTCCGGGTCGTAGAGCGGCTCCCGGGAGACGGTGGCGTCGAGAAGCTCGCCGAAATACTCGATCTGGACTTTGGCCCCGACCTCAGCGTGCTCGATGGGAAGGTAGCCGTAGGCGATGCCCCTGCCGATGGAGTAGCCGTAGTTGGCGCTGGTGACGAAGCCCGTGGGCTTGCCATCGATCAGGATGGGTTCGTTGCCCATGACGACCTTCGAGGCATCGTCGAAGGTCATGCAGCAGAGCTTTTGGGAGAGGCCCGATTCCCGAGCTTCGACGAGGGCGTCGCGCCCGAGGAACGTCCCCTTCTTCATCCTGACGGCGAAGCCGATGCCGGCCTCGTAGGGGTTGTACTCGGTGCTGATGTCTGCGCCCCAGAGCCGGTAACCCTTTTCGAGGCGAAGGGAGTCGAAGGCAGCGGCGCCCATGGCGGTGACGCCGAGGGGCTGGCCCGCCTCCCAGAGAAGGTCCCAGAGACGCAGGCCGAACTCGGTGGGGCAGTAGACCTCCCAGCCAAGCTCGCCGGCGTAGGAGATGCGGAGAGCGAGGCAGGGCACGTCGCCGAGGATAACCCGCTGGCCGGTGAGGTATGGGAATGACTCGTTGGAGAGGTCGTGATCGGTGACGGACTGGGCGAGGTCCCGAGCCCTGGGGCCCCAGAGGCCGATGCAGCACAGGGAGGACGAGACGTCGGTAAGGGACACGGAGCCGTCGTCGGGGAGGTGGGACTTTATCCAGGCGAGGTCGTGGGGGGCGAAGGATCCGCCGGTGACGACGAGGAAGCGGTCAGGGGCCAGGCGGGTGATGGTGAGGTCGCACTTGATCTTGCCCTGCTTATTGAGGAGGGACGTGTAAGTGACCCGACCGACGGGTCGGTCCATCTGGTTGCTGGCGATCCA
>JAAXHX010000332.1 GCA_012270635.1 Dehalococcoidia bacterium
ACCATCGTATGCCGATGCGAGGAGGTTACCGCGGCGCAGGTGTATCAGGCCCTGGACCTGGGGGCGAAGGACCTGGGCGGTGTGAAGT
The DNA here is from genome assembly GCA_012270635.1 of Dehalococcoidia bacterium. The sequence goes on from JAAXHX010000332.1 coordinate 89, forward strand.
CCAGGACGCGGGCGGGGATGGGGTTTTGCCAGGGCCGGGTGTGCGGCGCGGCGGTGGCGGCGCTGGTCTCGCGACGTACAGGTCGGCCGGAGGTCGAGGCGGGGACCTATACGGGTAGGCCGATAGTGAAGCCGGTATCCATGGGGGCGCTGGCGAAGATGGGGCAGGAGAAGCCATGAGCCCGGGCGTCGCAACGGCGGACGCGGTGGTGATCGGCGGGGGGATAGTCGGGACTTCGACGGCTTACCACCTCACGAAGATGGGCGCGAAGGTGACACTGCTGGAGCGGGGGGCCATCGCCTCGGGGACCTCGGGGGCGTGCGACGGGCAGATCCTCATCGCGGACCGGCACCCGGGCCCCGAGCTGGAGCTCGGCAAGCTGGCCGCCCGGAGGTGGAAGGATCTGGCGGCGGAGCTGCCTTTCGACGTGGAGTACGAGGTCAACGGGAGTACGCTCATCGCCGAGGTGGAGGAAGACCTGGGTGTCCTGGCGCGGCTGGTGGACAATCTACACAAGGAGTCGGTGGAAGCCGAGCTCGTCGAGGGGCCGGCGGCGAGAGAGTTGGAGCCCAACCTGGCGGAAGACATACCGGGATTGGCCTTCTTCGCGGGGCACGGGCAGGTGCAGCCGCAGCTTGCGTCCTGGGCGATGGCGGAAGCGGCGAGGCTCGCGGGAGCAGATGTGAGGACGTATACGCCGGTCACGAGAATCGAGCGAGACCGACAGGGCGGAATCGAAGCAGTGGTGGCGGGCGCCGACCGGATAGCGACGCCGGTGGTGGTGAATGCGGCGGGGGCGTGGAGTGCGTCCATTGGGGAGATGGTGGGGGTCGACGTGCCCGTGGTCCCGAGGAAGGGGCATATCCTGGTGTCGGAGCCCGCGCCGCCGATAGTGAAGCACGCGGCGATGGAGGCTTCCTATACCCGCACCATAGACGCTGAGGAGTCGGCGCTGTTGGTGGCGAGCGTTATCGAGCACACTCGGAGTGGGCCGATGCTGTTCGGGAGCAGCCGGGAGTTCGTGGGCTTCGACGGCAATGAGCAGTTGGCGGCGGTCACGGGCATCGCGGCCCGGGCGGTGCGGTTCTTCCCGGCGCTGGCCGGAGTGCAGATCACACGGTGCTACACCGGGTTCCGGCCCTATACGGCGGACCATTTGCCGATTCTCGGGGCGTGCGGGGAGGTGCCGGGCTTCTACCTGAACACCGGCCACGAGGGAGGCGGGATCTGCATGGGGCCGGCCTCGGGGATGCTGGTCGCGCAGCTGATCACGGGGGAGAAGCCGGACATACCGTTGGAACCGTATAACATTTCCCGGTTTGGGAGGTAGAGGGGTAGGACCCCCCCCACCCCCGCTCATACTTCGACAGGCTCAGCACGAGCGGCCCCCCGCTCTTAACTGATGGCTCCGGCAGCGCGGAGGGTGGCTATTTGGGAGGCGGCGTAGCCGATGGATTCCAGCACTTCTTCGGTATTTTGACCGATCTGCGGCCCGAAGCTCCGAGGCGCCAGGGAGTCCCCGGCAAATTTGAAGGGCACGCCGACCTGCCTGACCGCGCCGAGAGTCGGGTGCTGCATCTCGACCACCATCTCCCGGGCCTGGACCTGGGGGTCGGAGGCGACTTCGTCGATGGCGTAGACTCGCCCNNGCCTGGGCCAGTTGGGCCTTCACCCGCTGGTCGTCCATGCCGAACTCGTATTGGTCGGCTATCTCCTCGAGACCCATGGCCTGGCAGAGGGCATGATAGAACCAGGGCTCCAGGCTGGCGATGGAGATGAACTTGTCGTCCTTGGTACGATATATGGAGTAGCGGGGGTTGCCTCCCGCCAGGGGTGATTGTCCAAGGGTCGGCACCCGGCCCGTCTTGAAATAGTCTTCGAACATGGTGGCCATGAGGTACATGACGCCGTCGGTCATGGCCACGTCCACGTACCTGCCCCGACCGGTGGCCCGCTTTTCGACCAAGGCGGCGAGAACGGCGACCGCGGCGGTGAGTCCGCCGCCGGCGAAGTCGGCGAGAAGGTTCCAGGGGATGGCGTGGTCGCCGTTGGAAGTGCCGATCGCGCCCTGGGCCCCGGCGGTCGAGGTGTAGTTGATGTCGTGGCCGACCATGCTCCTGTAGGGGCCTGTCTGGCCATAGCCCGTAACGGACAGATAGACGATACCGGGATTGATGCCGCCAATGGTCTCGTAGTCGACGCCCAGCCGCTTGACGACGCCGGGCCTGAACTCCTCGACGAAAACGTCGGCGTCCTTGACGAGCCTGTAGAGGACCTCACGGGCGTCGTCGTTCTTTAGGTTGAGGCCGATGCTGCGCTTGTTGCGGGCCATGGGGTCGAAGGCATTCTCCTCTTCGGAACGGTTGAGCCAATGGGCGCCGGATATGGCCCCCTTGACCTCGGCCCTCCTTCCGCTAAGGGCGAACTCCTCGACCTTCAGGACGTCGGCGCCGAGGTCGGCGAGAACCATGGTGCAGAAGGGGCCCGGGGCCATGCGCGAGAGGTCTACGACCTTGACGCCGTTCAAGGGGAGAGTCATGTTGGAGTCCTCCTGTTGGGGGCTTTCATGGATTGTACCCGTATTTTAAGGGGGATGGGGCCCCTCCCCGCCGCTCATACTTCGACAGGTCAGTGCGAGCGGTACTTGGATTCCCGATTGGAGTCGGGAATGACGGAGGAGAGGGGATGGATTCCGGCTCAGGGGCCAGAATGACGCACAATTTGAAGGGGGTCAGGACTCGACGGTGATTACGCCTTCAGCGATGAGGTCACCGATTTCCTCGTCGGTCATGCCGAG
>JAAXHX010000333.1 GCA_012270635.1 Dehalococcoidia bacterium
CTCGAAATCGACCCCGATACCTCTCCCGTCGTCAAACGTATCTTCGAGATGGCCGAGGCGGGTAGAGGGATGACCGACATCACCCGCACCCTCAACTCAGAGGGCATCGCCAGCCCCAGGGGTAAGCTCTGGGGCAAGACCAGCGTGCACGCCATTCTCGTCAACGAGGTCTACACGGGAACGCTGCTCTGGGGCGCGACGGCCAAGGACAAGGCAGAGCCGGTGCGGGTGGAGAAGGCGTTCCCCGGAATCGTCTCGAAGGCCCAGTTCAACCGCGTCAACAGGCTGATGCGCTCCCGCGCCCCAAAGAGGAGTCACCCCCGCCGGGTGGGCAGCACCTACCTGCTCAGCGGCCTCGTCAGGTGCAAGTCCTGCAACAGGGCGCTGTCCGGCCAGGACGCCAAGAGCGGACAGTTCTCCTACTACGTCTGCCAGTCCATCATGAAGCGCGGCAAGGACGCCTGCGACACCCCCAGGCTCAACGCCCGGCGCTTCGAGGCGATGGTCGTGGGAAAGATACGCGAGAACGTGCTCACCGAGTCCAACATCCGCGAGTTGGTGAAGGTCGTGGACGAGGAGATGGACGGCGTGGCCCGCGAGCAGCGCAAGAGGCTCCAGACCATCGAGACGGAGCTTGCCGACGTGAAGAACAGGCTCGACCGCCTCTACGATCTCGTGGAGACGACCGAACTTGAGATGGCCGACGTGACCCCTCGCATCCGAGACCACAGACAGCGACGGGAGAGGCTGGAGGCTTCGGCGGAAGAGGCCAGGGCCATCCTCTCCCAGCGCAGGGAGGTCCTGGATGACGTGGAAACCATTGCGGCCTACGCCCAGGACATGAGCGAGTTCCTCAACGAGAGCGAGTTGACCGAGCGCAGGGCCTTCATCGAATCCTTCGTCAAGGAGATCGTTGTCATGCCGGACAACGCGCTCCTGCGCTACACCGTTCCCATGCCCGACGATGGGAACGTGCCCGGTAGGGCCGCCGAAAAGGTGGCCCTCAACGGCTCAGTTCTGTCTACCGTGCACAATGGTGGGCCGGACTGGACGAAATCAAGAACCGAGGCCGACTCCCGCCTCACCCCGTCCCTGGGCATGGGCACGGTGTACGTCAGCGTC
>JAAXHX010000334.1 GCA_012270635.1 Dehalococcoidia bacterium
CTGACCCGGGATAAGGTCATCCTGGACTCCACCTCCGGCAACGCCGGCATCGCCTACGCCATGATCGGCGCGACCCTCGGCTGCCGGGTCCAGCTGATCATGCCCGCCAACGCCAGCGAGGAACGCAAGAAGCGCATTCGCGCCCACGGCGCCGACATCGTCCTCACCGACCCCCTCCTCGGCTACGACGAGAGCCTCCGGGAGGTCCGTCGCCGCTTCGACGACGACCCCGCCGCCTATTTCTTCTGCGACCAGTACAAGAACGACAACAACTGGCGGGCCCACTATGAGAGCACCGCCGAAGAGACGCTGGCCCAGGCCTCCGGCCTCACCCATTTCGTAGCCGGCGTCGGCACCGGGGGGACCATTACCGGCGTCGGCAGGAGGCTCAAGGAAGCCAACCCCGGCATCAAGGTCATCTGCATAGTCCCGGGCGACTGGCGGGGCGTCGAGGGCCTCAAACCCCTGGGAGAAGGCGCGATAGTCCCGGAGATCCTGGATGAAAGCATCATCGACGAGCGGATCGAAATAGACGTCGACGCCGCTCACGGCATGTCTCGGCTGCTTGCATCCAGGGGCATCTTCGTCGGACAATCGTCGGGGGCCTACCTCCAGGGCGCCTGCGAAGTCGCCCAGCGTGAGAGGCGAGGCCGCATAGTCACCATCTTCAACGACATCGGCGAGAGATACTTCTCCACCGGCATGTGGGACTAGCTCTCCCCTCCCTTGACATCCCCACCCCCTTCCCCAATAGTGGCTCCATGTCCCAACCGACGACCCCCCACACCGAGGAGATCATCCCCGTAGCCGGCACGGACTTGCAGGTCTTCAAGGCCGGTTCAGGCCCACCCCTCATCATCTTCCACGACGAGATGGGCCAGCACGCCTGGCTCCGCTACCAGCAGGCCCTCTCCGAACGCTTCGAGGTCTCGGTGCCCTCCCATCCCGGCTATGGCAAGTCTCCCCGCCTCGACTGGATCATGACCATGCGGGACATGGCCAACTGGTACCTCCAGGCCTTCGACGAGCTGGGAGTCCGGGACGCCAACGTGATCGGCTTCTCCCTCGGTGGCTGGCTTGCGGCCACCATCGCCGCCCTTTGCCCCCACCACTTCTCGAAGATGGTCCTGGTCGGGGCGGCGGGGATCAAGCCCCCCGAGGGCGAGATATTCGACATGTTCATGGAGACGGCCTCCGAATACATCAAGCTCACCGTCGCCGAACCCCTCGCCACCGAAGAGTTCCAGGCCGTATGTCCCCCCACTCCCTCCCCCGAACTCGCCGAGGCTTGGGAGGTCGCCCGGGAACAGTCAGTTCGTCTCAGCTGGCGGCCCTACATGCACGATCCGGCCCTGCCCCACCTCCTGCGCCGCGCCTCCAGCATGCCCACCCTCATCGTCTGGGGCGGTCGGGACGGCATAGTCCCTCTCAGTGCGGGCCAAGCCTACAAAGAGGCCATCCCCGGCGCCGATCTCATGGTGATAACAGGCTCGGGTCACCGCCCCGAGATAGAGGCCCCGGACGAATTCCTAACCCTGGTCCT
>JAAXHX010000335.1:0-4061 GCA_012270635.1 Dehalococcoidia bacterium
GACTGGCACCCCATACGCGTCGCCGAAGACATCGCCATGCTGGACAACATGACCAAGGGCCGCGTCGACTTCGGCATCGCCCGGGGCTACGACAGCCGCTCCGCTCTTCAGTTCAACGTCCGCGCCGACAGGTTGAACGACCCCCAGAACTACGCCCTCTTCGCCGAGACCCTGGACATCATCAAGGGCGCCTGGACCCGGGAGGTCTTCCGCCACGAGGGTCGGTTCTACACCTTCCCCGTTCCCGGCTGGAAGGAGCCCAACCCCAGCAACTGGGACGCCCGCTACCACGCCGAGGACGGCGAGATGGTCGCCCTCAGCGTCTACCCAAAACCCTTCCAAAAACCCCACCCGCCCATCTACCAGATGGCCGATTCCGCCGTCTCTCACAGGTTCGCCGGGGCCAGGGACGTCGGCGTCATCTGCATGTTGAGCACCGTGGATAAGATCAGGGACCACTGGGCGGCCTACGACGAGGGCGCAGCTTCCATGCAGGACGCCGGGACCCGAAAGCTGGCGGTAATGCGCCCCACCTACGTCGCCGAGACCATGGAGCAGGCGGTCAGCGACATCCGAGCCGGCCTCAACTACCGCGAATCCCTCACCACCACCGACCCCTCCCGCTCTCGCAGGGCCATGCTCGCCGACGGAGAGTTAACGGAGGACGACCTGCTGGTAGACGCCTTCGACTTCCAGGCGTCCCACGACCTGGTCTTCGTCGGCACTCCCGACTCGGTGTCGGAGCAGATCGAAAGCTACCGGGACCAACTCGGCCTCGACCACCTGGTCCTCTTCCACAACATCCCCGGCCTCACCCACGAAAAGGTGATGAAAAGCCTGTCCCTCTTCTCCGAAAAGGTGCTGCCCCGGTTCGCTTAACGACTGCCCTCTTCACCATCCCGAGGCCCTGCCACACCATCCCTCGCCGAACCTCGGAATAGTATCCGCGGCGCCTACCAGACGCTCCAGCCGCCGTCCACCACTATCGTCTGGCCCGTTATGAAGCTGGAGTCCTTCGCGGCCAGGAACAGCAACGCGGTCTTCAGCTCCTCGGGCCTGCCCTGTCTCCGCATCGGCGTCCGGTATTTGATCTCATCCTCGTCCGGGTTCCCCCCGACTAACGACTGCTCGCTGGGAAAGTACCCCGGCGCCAGGGCGTTCACCGTCACCCCGCGGTCGGCCCACTGGATGGCGCAGGCCCGCGTCAGCCCCACCACACTGTGCTTGGATATGGAATACGCCCAGGACGGCCCCTGCGGCACACCCCCCACCACCCCCAGCACCGACGACAGGTTGATGATCCGCCCGTACCCCCGGGCCAGCATCTCCCTGCCGACCCGGTGGGCCAACATCGCCGAGCCGGTGACGTTGGTCTCCATAATCGCATCGAAGGCCTGGAAATTGGCATCCGTGGCGCTCTTGGCCTCGAAGAGGGATACCCCGGCGTTGTTCACCAGGATGTCGATCTTCCCGTATTCGGCCATGACCTGGTCCACGAAAGCGTCTATCTGGCCGGGGTCGGTAACGTCGGCCTTTACGGCCAGGCAGCGCCGACCCAGAGCCCGTACCATCTGTGCAGTCTTCTCCATCATCTCCACCCTGCGGGCGCATACGGCCAGGTCGGCGCCGGCCTCGGCCAGGGCCTCGCAGAACGTCACCCCCAGCCCCGACGACACCCCCGTCACAATAGCCGTCCGGCCACTCAGATCGAACAGGTCTTTACGTGCCACTTTGCAAGTCTCCGCCAATGTAGGATACGGCAGGTTGTCCCCGTTTTGGCTTCCGGCGCCAAGCATAATTTGACAGCATCGAAACTGCAAACTTACAATTGTTGGATATTCGGCCCTCGGGCCGTTCCAAGACTACTGTGGGAAATGGCGGATACCTTGTTTTATGCCACAGAGACTGAAGCCTGCCGCGCCCGTGCCCAATTGCTAGATACGTCCCAGCTTCCGCCACGCCGACCTGCCGACCGAGCCAATACCCCTTTGTCTTCGGAACCCGGGAGGTGGTCTATGCCCGATACGTAGCCATCGCCCATTGTCCCCCTTGTTTTACGCGCAGACTTCGCAGTCTGCGCCCAATCCCAACGAAAGGCTGAGCAATGAAGATATCCAGAAACAAATTTGGCAAGGGCTTGACCCGCCCCAGGACCTTCCTGGCCCTGTTCGCGGTCCTGGCCCTTGCCCTCCTCATCGCCGCCGCTTGTGGCGAGGCCGCCACGGCCACCCCCGAGCCCACCGCGATGATGGAGGAACCCACCCCCACCGCCATGATGGAGGAAGACGAGCCCGCGCCCGAACCCACGGCCATGCCGGACGAACCTACCGCCATGCCGGAACCCACTGCCATGCCGGAGCCGACCCTGCGGTCTCGGGACCAGTGGACCGTCGACAACCCGGCCACCAAGGCAGAGATCGAGGCTGAGCTTGAGCAGTACCGCGGCCAGAGCCTCGTCTTCGCCTCCTGGGGCGGCGCCTACCAGGCAGCCCAGCGCCAGGCCTACGCCGTTCCCTTCACCGAGCAGTTCGGCATCGAGATCATCGACGACTCCCAGCCGACCCTCGGCAACGTCCGCGCCAGGTCCCAGTCCGGCAACGTCACCTGGCATCTGTTCGACACCGGCACCGGCTCCATCTACCAGCTGTCCAACACCGGCGACCTGGAGGAGCTGGACTTCAGCATCATCGACAACCGGGACTTCCTGGAAGTCGTCAAGTCTCCCTACATCGGCGGCGGCGGCATCACCTGGTCCGAGGTGTGGGCCTACAACACCGACGTATTCCCCGAGGACAATCAGCCTCACACAATGGCTGACATCTACGACACCGAGAAGTTCCCCGGACGTCGGGCCTGGGCCTACTACCCCGACCACGAGCTGGTGTTCGTACTCCTGTCCAAGAACCCCGAGCTCCTCGACACCGCAGAAGGCCGCGCCACCCTCTCCGCCCTTACGCCGGAGCAGGTCGACCGAGGCTTTGAGATATTCGAGGAGTACCGCGACCAGGTCGACTGGTTCTGGCAGACGGGATCCGACTGCCCGCAGAACCTCGTCAGCGGCGAGATGGACCTCTGCACCGCCTGGAACGGCAGAATCTTCGATGCCGCCAAGGAAGGCCAGCCCATCAGGGTTTGCTGGGAGTGCGGTCACGTCCTCAACACCGGCGTCTTCGGCGTAATCAAGGGGCTCAAGGAGCAGGACCCCCAGGCCTTCGAGCTGGCCCAGCTCTACATGGCCTGGACCTCCTTCCCCGAGAACAACGCCCGGATGGCCCAGTTCATCACCTACGGGCCCGTCAACACCAAGTCCCTCCCCTTCCTCAACGAGCCCGAGTACGACGAGGTCCGCGACGAACTGCCCTCCTCCGTCGCCAACATCCCCTACGCCATCTTCAAGGACGAAGTCCACGTAGGGCAGGTCACCGACCAGTGGCGTGAGCGTTGGATCGCGTACCAGCAGACCTTTGAGAACTAGAGCGTCCTGATACCGAGCCAGAAACGGGCGCCTCCCAAAAGGGACATTCCCCTTTGGGAGGCGCCTAAACCCGTGTCCTCGGAAGTTTAGCGAAAGGGAGAAAGATGAAGAAGATCGGCACTTATCGGGGCAAGGGGCTGACCCGAGGCAGGACCTTCCTGGCGCTCTTCGCGGTCCTAGCTCTTGCCCTTCTCATCGCCGCAGCTTGTGGCGAGGCCGCCACGGCCACCCCCGAGCCCACCGCAGCGATGGATGAACCCGAACCCACACCCACGGCCATGATGGATGAAGGCGATGAACCCGCGCCCGAACCTACCGCCATGCCGGATGAGCCTACGGCCATGCCGGAACCCACCGCCATGCCGGACCCATCGGGCCTCAGGCCCCGCAGCGAGTGGACGGTTGACAACCCTGCCACCAGGGAAGAGATCGAAGCCGAGCTCGAGAACTACCGGGGCGAGAGCCTGGTGTTCAGTTCCTGGGGCGGCGCCTACCAGGCTGCCCAGCGCCAGGCCTACGCCGAGCCCTTCACCGAGATGTTCGGCATCGAGGTCATCGACGACAACCAGCCCACCGTTGGCAAGGT
>JAAXHX010000335.1:4084-4656 GCA_012270635.1 Dehalococcoidia bacterium
GGCATCACCTGGTCCGAGACCTGGGCCTACAACTCCGACATCTACCCCGAAGGCGCCCAGCCCCAGACCATGGCCGACATCTACGACACCGAGAACTTCCCGGGGCGTCGCTCCTGGAACCAGTTCCCGGACGCCGAGATAGTCTTCGTCCTGCTTTCCGAAAACCCCGAACTCCTGGCCACCTCGGAAAGCAGGGGCACCCTGGCAGCCCCCAACGAGGAGCAGGTCGACCGCGCCTTCGAGCTCTTCGACCAGTACCGGCACCAGCCGGCCGTATTCTGGACCACCGGCTCCGACTGCCCGCAGTTCCTCATCAGCGGCGAAGTCGACATGTGCACCAACTGGAACGGGCGCATCTACGACGCCGCCAAGGAAGGCGCTCCCCTCAAGATCTGCTGGGAGTGCGGCCACGTGCTGAACACCGACGGTTGGGGCATCATCAAGGGCCTCAAGGAGCAGGACCCCGAAGCCTTCGAGCTGGCGCAGCTGTTCATGGCCTGGACCTCCTTCCCGGAGATCAACTCCCGGATGGCCCAGTTCATCACTTACGGCCCCGTCAACACCAAGGCGTT
>JAAXHX010000336.1 GCA_012270635.1 Dehalococcoidia bacterium
GTGAGGGATAGGTCCATGAGGGGTGTCGAGGCTCCGGGTCTCGCGCTTCAGGCCAGGGCCCCGGCCTTCTCTTTCACGGAGCGGCCGATCCCGATGCGGCGGGCCATGATGACACGCTGGATGTCGGCGGTGCCGCCGGGATGGAGGTTGACTATCGAGTTGCGCTGGTCCAGCTCGATGGCGGTCTTGAGGACTGTCCAGCGTTCGTCTTTGACCAGGGCGTAGGGGCCGAGGATGTCCAGGATGGCCTCGGCGTTCTCCAGGCCCGCCATCTTTTCGTAATAGGAAAGCTGGGGACCTTCGTAAGAGCGGGGCCGGTCTGCGTTGGCGAGCCAGAAGTTTCGGACGCCGAAGAGGCGGACGATCTCCGAGCGGATGTAGATTTCGGCCAGGCGAAGGCGTATTTCGGGGTCGGCGCTCAGGGGTTCGCCGGCGCGTCGGGTCTCCTTGCAGTGCTCGATGAACCGCTCTACGAGGGTGTTGGGCTGGATCGCGCCCCCGCCTCCGTGTTCCAGCTCCAGGTGAGTGGTGGCGACCTGCCATCCGTTGTTCTCGCCGCCGACCAGGTTGAAGGCCGGTACGCGCACGTCCTCGAAATGGATGACGTTCTTCCTGCCGGTGCCCGCGCCGCCTTCGTTGCCGGTGCCCAGGAGGTCCATGGGCAGAATGGAAACGCCGGGAAGGTCCATGGGCACTATGAACCAGGAGAGGTTTTCGTGGCGGGGGGCCTGGGGGTCGGTTTCGCAGATGACCCAAGCCTGCTCTGCGCCGTGGTCACTGCCGACGAATATCTTCTGGCCGTTGATCACGTATTCGTCGCCGTCCCGGGTGGCGTTGGTCTTGACGCCGGCGAGGTCGGAGCCGGCCTCGGGCTCGGTGAGGAGCTGCCATGTTCGGACCTCGCCCTTGAAGATGGGCGGCAGGAAGTGGGCCTTCTGCCCCTCGCTGCCCCAGACCAGTATGGACGCGCCCCCGAGCTGGCCGCCGGTGTCGTAATAGGGGGGTAGGCTCAGGCCCGCCCGGGCCAACTCCTCTTCGATGATGATGGCGTGGTCGATGGTAAGACCGCCACCGCCGTATTGAGTCGGGGCGGTGGGCCAGAGCCAACCCTTCTCCCCGAGGGCTCGACCTATCCTGCGGCGCTTGAGGTACTGGTCGTAGGAGAGGTCATGGGAGTCGATGGGAAACTCCAACTCATCGAGGTCGCAATCCTCCAGCAGGGAGCGGACGTCTCGGCGGAAAGACTCTTGCTCGGGGGTGTATTCCAATTCAAAGTTCATGGCGGAGGCAGCGGGTATTATTGGGGGCGGGGGGTGGGGGTGTCAATTGGGGAGAGTATAATGCTGAACCGATTCTCTTTAAGAAATCAGAGGAAAGCATTGATGAAGAAAATAACTCGGACCGCGGGCACCCTGGCTCTACTGGGGGCGGTCATAATGCTCGGGTGCCAATCTGATGCCCAAAGGATTCGGGCGACGAATGAGGCGGTAAACACGCCTGCACCTACTGCGACGAGCGCGCCACTCAGTGCAGAAATTGATGCAATAGACCTTCAAGACGGGGATTGCATCAATTCCACGTTGCCCGAGGGCATAGGTGTCGATTCCGTAGAGATAGTGCCTTGCAACGGTCCTTGGCAATACAGAGTTCTAAGTAAGTTTGAAGTTCCTGAAAGAGGAAGCTACCCAGGAATGAACTACTTTGTCCAACAGGCCAACCAGAACTGCGACCGACGTTATACGTACTTCCTGTACCCCTTGCGGGAGTCTTGGATGCTTGGAGACCGAGAGGTCGATTGTCTTCAGGAAAGCTTTGGACTGTCCGTCGCAGATCCCACGAAGTTAGACAGACTTGTCAACTATTTGCAATTGAGGTCTGGAGATTGTTACAACGAAGCGTCGGAAACAGATCAGCATATCGCGGAAATCGTAAATTGCTCTGAGGATTGGGAGTATCGAGTAACGAATCGCTTTGACGTTACTGACTCAGGTGCCTTTCCAGGAGATGACTTCATCAATAAACAGGCCTTCGAACGCTGCAACGAGCCATACGATTTCTATCTCCGTCCTAGCGAGGAATCTTGGAAGCTAGGAGACAAGGCGGTGCTGTGTATCGAAGAAGGGTTCTAAGAGTGATAGGAAGTTGAAATCCATATCTAAAAATGATATCATTTTGATAGCATTACGAAATCAATCTTAAACTCTCGAAGCCAAGACAAGAAAGAGGAGAAATATGGCAACCGTGACAGTGCGCAAATTGGACGACGACGTGGTGACGCGGCTCAAGCGCAGGGCCGTTAGGCACAACCGTTCGCTGGAGGGGGAGGTGCGGGAGATTCTGGAAAGGGCGGCGGGGGAGGAGGTGGACATGGAAGAAAAGCGAAGGAAGTTCATTGCCCTGTCTGACAAGCTGCGGGGCTATACCCGCGGCACCAAGCAGACTCCTTCGGAGATAATAATCCGTGAAATGCGGGATGCCGCAGACCCGTTTGACTGATGCGGCTCGTAGTCGATGCTAGCGTTGCGGTGAAGTGGCTCGTGGATGAGGATGGCTCGATAATGGCCCTTCGTCTGCTCGATGGAGGTCACGAGATATTAGCTCCCCGTCTGATGGCAACCGAGGTGGGTAACGCGCTAAGACGCAAGACACTCCGAGGAGACCTGGAGCGAAGTCGCGCCGAAGAATTAGCCGAGGCCATTCCACAAATGCTGGTCAGTTGGACTTTAGACGAACTTCTTTCCGCTGATGCCTTACGGCTTGCTCTCGCATTGAACGCCACCGTACCGGATTGCTTATACCTGGCCCTAGCCGAGCTAATAGACGTGAGGCTCGTCACTTCAGACCTCCGTTTCGTCAACACCGTGGCCAACACCGAATATCAAGAATCCGTCACAGACCTCGATGCGTTTGTGACCGCATGAACGCGGACCGCGAGTTCGGCTGATATAATTGGCCTTCGTAGCCTTCCGCCGAATTGGCTTTTCAGACCTCCAGGAGCAACACCCATGCGTTTTGCCGCCGTAAGCACCATGATCGACCCGAAGAAGCGTTTCACCCAGGCGCAGCTTCTCGATACGGTGCGGGAGCAGGTGGTCATGGCGGAGGAGATGGGGTTCGAGGCGTTCTGGCTTGGGGAGCACCACTTCGGGCCCCACGGGATGGGGAACGTGCCCAACCCGATACTGGTTGGGGCGGACTTGGCGGCCCGGACGAAGCGGATCAGGATAGGACAGCTGGCCAACATCGCCGTGTGGTGGCACCCGCTCCGTCTCGCCGAGGACCTGGCCGTGCTGGACAACCTCACCAAGGGCCGAATCGAGGTCGGGTTTGGGCGGGGCATCTGGCCCTACGAGGGGCCCCAGTTCCACCCCCACGCCGACCCCCGAAAAGCCGACGACAACCGGGTCCTATTCGAAGAGATCATAGAGGTGGTGAAGAAAGCCTGGACGGAGGAATTCTTCTACCACCAGGGCCCGAACTTCCAGTTCCCGGCAGACGACACCAGTTTCTCCCACCCGAGATTCGAGTCCGACCCCCAATGGCAGGACGGAGACCGGGTGCTGAAGCTCAACGTAACCCCGAAGCCGTACCAGAAACCGCATCCCCCCTTATGGATGACCGTCTCGACGGACCGGTCGGTGGCTACGGCCGCCCGGCTGAGGCTTAAACCGTGCTACTGGCAGCCGCCGCCCCTGCGCCTCCGAGAGAGATTCAAGCTGTACGCGCAGACGCGGTCGGAGATCGAAGGCAGGGAGTTCAGGCTCGGGGAGGACCAGGCTGTAATGCGGCATACCTTCGTGGCCCGGGACAGGGAGGAGGCCCGTCGCATCGCCGGTGAGGGGATCATGTTCACCTTCACCTACAACGACCCGTTCCGGGGGTTGCAGGTGTTCATGAACCCCGGCGAAGAAGTCACCCCGGACATGAAGATGGACTGGGACTTCCTTAGCGGGCGGCACCTGCTGGTCGGGAGCCCGGACGAGGTGACGGAGAAGATCCACGAGCTCCAGGAGGTCTGCGGGCTGGAATACCTGGTCATCAATTACGGGCACGGCTGGCTGCCGCAGGCCGACGCGGTCCGAAACCTGGAGAACTTTGCGGCCAAGGTGATGCCCCGGTTCCAAAAGTCCCCGGAACCCGTGGCGGTGCCGGCGTCCTAGTCTCGAAGAATTGCCATGAACATCAATGGAACATCAACATCGTTTCAGAAGACTAGGGCCGAGATAGACCTCGGGGCCCTGGCGCACAACTATCGCTACCTCAAGAGCCGCGTCGCCGATGGGGTCAAGGTGATCGCGGTGGTCAAGGCCGACGCCTACGGCCACGG